>JALSPL010000319.1 GCA_026985975.1 Anaerolineae bacterium
GTTGAGATGCGCCCGCTCCCCTTGCTCGAAAGGATCCCGCTGCACCACGCCGATCTTCACCCGCAGCGCCCGCGCAATCATCGATTCCAGCGAGGCCGGGCCATCGCCCTCCATTTGGGCGAAGAGCCGGGGGTCGGCGATGACGCCATGCTTGATCACCTCGGCCAAACCGTTGCGAAATTCTGCGGGCGGGAGTGTAGCAAGCAGCTCGGGATCGATGATGACCAGCTCGGGCTGCTTGAACGCGCCCACCAGATTTTTGCCCTGGGGCAGATCCACGCCCGTCTTGCCTCCCACCGAAGCATCCACCATGGCCAGCAGCGACGCGGGCATCTGCACGAAGCGCACGCCCCGCAGATAGGTGGCCGCGGCGAAGCCCGCCATATCGCCAATGACGCCGCCGCCCAAGGCGATGACCACGCCCGAGCGATCCAGCCCCGCGGCCAGAAATTCATCATACAGGCGGGCGATGACGGCGAGATTCTTGTGCGCCTCGCCCGCGGGCAGCGTGATCAGCGTCGCCCTTCTTCCCGCCCGATCGAACGCCCGCAGCAGGGGAGCGGACCAATGCGGGGCCACGTTCTCATCGCTGACGATGACGACATCGCCACCCAGATCGCGTTCGGCCAGCAGCGACGGCGCTTCGGTCAACAGGCCCGATCCCAGCAAAATATCGTAGCTGGCGACTTCGGGAATCTCCACCGGCAGCCGCAGCACGCCGCCCAGCCCGCTCTCGGCCAGGGCGATGACCTCATCCGCCACCTGGGCCACGCTCTTGTCGGTGGTGTCGATCCAGTAGGGGATTTCGGCGTAGGCTGCGGCCCGTTCATTCATCAGTGCGACGATGCGTTGCTGTTTGTCTGCTCCGGCCAGCAGCGGGCGATCGGTTGCATCGCCCACCCGGGCCTCGATGGCGCTGACGCTGGCCGTCAGGCAGATGACCAGACTTGATCGGGTCACCATCTCGCGATTGGCCGCATCCACCAGCGCGCCGCCGCCGGTGGCGATGACCAAACCCTGCTGCGCGGCCAGCTCTCGCAACGTCAACATCTCCAGCGCCCGGAAATGCGCTTCGCCTTTGGTCTCGAAGATTTCATTGATGCTCATGCCTGCATTCTGTTCGATGCGGGCGTCCAGATCGATGAAAGGACGGCCCAGGCGGGCGGCGACTTCGCGGCCCACCGCGCTCTTGCCCACGCCCATGAAGCCGGTGAGCACGATATTGGGCGGGTTGGATGGCGATGTTTGGGTGGTCATTGGCGATCTATCCTGGTGTGCAGTATGATGCTCGAAGCGTTTAACGGATTGTAGCACCCTTTTCGAGGATCGTGAAGATGAAAGATATCAATCAACCGGCCCGTCTCCTGCGAGAGCAGTATCGGGATGCGGCCAATCTCAACGCTCGCATCGCCCTGCACGCCCGATTTGGCGTCAACCCCGAGCCCTGGTGGGCGTGGGTGCGGCGCATGATGCTGCTGCCCGACCGCGCCCGCATTCTGGAAGTGGGAACCGGGCCGGCAGATTTGTGGCGGGCCAATCGCGACGGCATCCCCGATGGCTGGCGCATTACCCTCTCCGATTTTTCGCCCGGCATGATCGCCCAGGCCCGGGAGAATCTGGGCGCGATCGCACAACGCTTCGCGTTCGCCCGCATCAACGTTGTGGACATCCCTTTTCCCGATGAGACGTTCGATGGCGTTATTGCCAATTTCATGCTCTATCATGCGCCCGATTTGGATCGGGCCATCTCGGAGCTGCACCGGGTGCTGAAGCCGGGCGGGCGTTTGTACGCGGCCACCAACGGCTCCCGGCACATGAAACAGCTCTGGGACCTGGTGCGCAGCCTGGATCCGGACGCGCACATCATCACCGGCGCCAGTCTTTTCGGATTGGAAGATGGCGCAGATGTTCTGCATCGTTTTTTCCCCATCGCCAATCTTTATCTTTTCGACGACGTCCTGCAAGTGACGGAGGTCGAGCCGGTCGCGGCCTATCTGGCGTCGACGCATCGCTCTCCGTCTCTGGCGCAAAATATCGCCCCTTTCCGCCAGGCGGTGCAACAAATCATCCAGCGAGAAGGGGCGTTTTTCATCGAAAAACATTCGGGCCTGTTCGAGGCAATCAAAGCGTAGTGACGCTGCGCCTATTTCCCCCTGATTCTGATGTGCGTTTCGTCCACAATCCAGAGTAAATGGCGAACAGGTTCATCAGAAAGTAGGGGAATCAAACGTTCCATGACTTCCAGAACATGAGGTTTGTCCTGATACCGCAATCGGAGCACGATCAGTCCTGGCAGTTCCTGGGGAGGGTAGGACTGAACATTGGCGAAATCCAGGTCCAACGTGATAAGTATCCGGCCTTCGTTCTGACAAACTGCGGATATGATGGCATCTGTCGCCCCATGAAGCTGTTCATCCCAGACAGTCACCGCGTCATAACCAGCCTCCAATAGCTGATGGCTTACTTCGACGGGGAGATTTTCATCGATCTTGAACCTTATTTCAGGATTACTCATGCGGGGATGGCAATGATGCGTTCACGGGCGATATCAGCGGCATAGGCAATGGCGGCTTGAATAGCTTCCCGATTCAGC
>JALSPL010000320.1 GCA_026985975.1 Anaerolineae bacterium
CCCTGGCTTTCTCTCCGGACTTCGAGCGGGATGGGGTCATCTTTGCCGGGACGCTGGAAGATGGCGTCTTTGTCTCCCGCAACCGGGGGGCCAGTTGGACTGCCTGGAATTTCGGTTTGCTGGACCTGAATGTGCTGGCCCTGGCCATTTCGCCCGCCTTTGCCAGAGATGAGACCATCTTCGCAGCGGTTGAATCGGGCATCTTCCGTAGCGGCAATGGCGGCCGGGCCTGGCGCGAAGCGCCCTTCGACATCGATGACGCGCCGGTGCTGAGCCTGGCCATCTCCCCGACCTTTGGCGAGGATGGCGTGCTGTTCGCAGGCACAGAGGCCCGCGGTCTCTTCAAATCGGAGGATGGCGGAAATTCCTGGCGGCGTTTGGCCGCGGAGAGCATTGAGGATTCCGTGGACGCCCTCTTGCTCGGGCCTGATTTTCCCGCCCGGCCGGAGATGCTGGCGCTGGTGGGCGGCGACGTGCTGATATCCCATGACGGCGGGGAGAGCTGGCGGCCTCGTATCCCCCGCGAGGTCGCTGATTCCCCCATCACCGCCATACTCTCTCCCACAGACCTGAACGATCACTCGCCGCTGCTGATTGGCGTGGCGGGCGAAGGAGTGAAGATCATCTCATGAAAACCATCCTCTGTTTTGGCGACTCCAACACCTGGGGCTGGAATCCCCACACTCAATCTCGTTACGACCTGCACGAACGCTGGCCCGGCGTCTTGCGAGATGAATTGGGCGCTGGTTATTGGGTCATCGAAGAGGGGCAGAACGGTCGCACCACGGTGTGGGATGATCCCATCGAAGGACACAAAAACGGCGCAGCCTACCTGCCCGCCTGCCTGGAGAGCCACGCCCCCCTGGACCTGGTGATCATCATGCTGGGAACCAATGACCTGAAGACGCGCTTTTCAGTCCCGGCCTGCGATATCGCCCAGAGCGCGGGCGTGCTGGTGGACATCGTGCAGAAAAGCGCTGCCGGGCGGGATGGCGCGGCGCCGCAAGTGCTGCTCATGGCGCCCGCCCCCCTGGACAATCTCAGCGATTTTGTCGAGATGTTCGAGGGTGGCGTGGAGAAATCCCGCAAGCTGGGCGCTTACTATCGCCAAGTGGCGGAGCAATACGGCTGTCATTTTCTCGACGCCGGACAGATCGTGACCGTCAGCACAGCGGATGGCGTGCATCTCGACGCCAGTGAGCATGAGAAGTTGGGCAAGAACGTGGCCCAAAAGGTCGTCGAAATCCTCGGTTAGGGAGAGGTTACATGTCCAAGTTCAAATACAGCTACTTTCAACTCACCTTTGGCCAGGAAGAGGCCTACCTGCATCCCGAAAAGACTTACCAGCGGCTCAAGCGCTGCGGCTATGACGCCATCGAGATCTGTCCCCCCAAGGGCCGCTATGGATTGGGAGTGACGATGGAGGATTACGTCGAGACGCACAAGCGCCTGAAGGACGATTTCGGGCTGGCGGTTTCGTGCATCAATGATTGCTGGGGCGAGATGTGGGATCCCTTCTCCCCGGTTTTCAAGACCCTGACCGAGCAGAAGACTGCGGATCTGGCCGTATCCGAGACCAAATCCACCATCGATTTTGCAGCGGAACTGGACGCGCCCTTCGTCACCATTGCCGTGGCCATTCACGCGCCCATCACCGCCGACAATGTGAACGAGGCCACCGCCATCGCTGTGGACGCCCTGCAGCGCATGTCGGATTATGCAGCCGGCAAGGGGCTGCGCCTGGTGTTCGAGGCCACCAATCACCTGGAGATGGGCAAATTCGTGAACACCGCCGCCAATCACAAGCGCATGATAGAACTTACCGGGCGGGACAACATCGGCATCCAGCTCGATTGGTTCCACGTCAATCTGGAGGAGCTGAACCCCTACGAAGCGGTGATGGACGCCCAACCGCTGCTCTGGCATCTGCATTTCCGTGATTCCAACTCGCTGACGCCCGGCTACGGCAAGACTGATTTCAAGGCCGTGATGCGGGCGCTGAAAAAGACCGGTTACAGCGACTATTGCACCATCGAAAGCGCGCCCATGGTTCCCGACCCGGACACCGCGGCCAAAGATGGCATCGATTATCTGAAATTCATGGAGCGCATCGCCGAGTATCAAATCAGCCCGGAATTTCCCAACGGCTACGCGCTTCCCAGCATGGTATAACCTGGACAACAGGTATTTTTCTCCCAGGAGCCAAGACTATGACCAACGAAGACATCCTCGAGATCGCAAAAAAACAAATCCGCGCCGAAGGCGAGGTCATCATCGATATTGCCGATCAGATCGATGAAAAGTTCATCCAGGCGGCCCGGCTCATCGCCGACTGTCGGAGCAAGGTGCTGGTGACGGGCGCGGGCACATCGGGAACCATGGCCCGACGCTTGGCGCATCTGCTGGCCACCTGCGGCGTGCCCGCCTTCTATCAGCATCCGGGCGAGGGCCTGCACGGGCCTTCCGCGGCCATCACCCAGGGCGATCTGGTGATTGCTTTCTCCAAAGCAGGCAAGAGCCAGGAGCTGAACACGTTTTGCCGGGTCGCGGGCGAGCGCGGGGCCAAAATCATCGCCCTGACCTGGTATCTCGACTCCCCTCTGGGCCAGATGAGCGATGTGGCGCTGCAAATCCGGCCCGATGAGAAAGGCGAGGGCGAGGGCGTGTTGCCCTTTGGCAGCTCCCTGGCCAATGGCGCCGTGGGTGACGCCCTCACCCTTATCGTCAAACAGATGCGCGAGTTCGATCTGCGCACCCTGGTGCAAACCCATCCCAGCGGCGCCACGTCCGAGCTGGTCAAATAACCACCGGTGACTTAGTGATCGTCTAAAAATAACTTCCTTTTCTCTGCGTAAGCACTTGGCCGAATAAATTCAGACTCTAGAGGCGCTGCGCGCCGAAGGTCGCCCTGCGGCGACCAGGACGGCGCAGGCCGTCCTTTGGCCGTAGGCCTAAAGAGCCCGACTTGAGTCGGTCAGTGAAAAAGGGAAATAATTTATAGACGCCTACTTATTCGACATCATTTTCGAAATCTCACATATCAGGAGCATAATCCAATGAAAGCAGCTTTTCTCGTCGCCCCCCGCACCTACCAGGTGAAAGAAATCCCCGATCCCATCTGCCCCGACGATGGGCTCATCCTCGAAGTGAAGGCCTGCGGCGTCTGCGGCTCGGACCTGCGACGCTGGAAAGAAGGCCCGCCCGAGGGGGCCGAGGATGGCTACACGCCCGGCCATGAGATATCGGGCCAGGTCATCCAGGTGGGCAAGCAGGTGACCCGCTACCAGGTCGGCGACAAGCTGGCGGTCGCGCCCGACATCCATTGCGGCCATTGCTGGTATTGTCGGCATGGCAAATACAACCTGTGCGACAACATCCGCATGGTGGGCATCTTTCCCGACATCCCCGGCGGTTTCGCCGAAAAAATGGTGTTGGCCAATGAGGTTCTGGAACGGGGCATCGTTCACAAGATGCCCGACGACATGCCCTTCCAAATGGGGGCGTTGGCGGAGCCGCTCTCTTCGGTGATCTCCGCCCACGAAAAGGCGGGCACCAGCCTGGATGATGTGGTGGTGATCCTGGGAGCCGGACCTATTGGCTGTATGCACGTGATGGTGGCCAAAGCCCGCGGGGCCCGGGTCATTGTTTCGGAACCCAGCGAGACGCGGCGGGCGGAGGCGGAGCGTTTCGGGCCCGACGCGGTGGTGGATCCCTTCAATGAGGACCTGGTGGCCTTCGTGCGGGACTTTACCGACGGGCTGGGCGCGACCATCTCCATCTGCGCCAATCCCATCGCAGCCACCCATGCCCAGGCGGTGCAACTGACGCGCAAATCGGGCCGCATCGTGCTCTTCGGAGGCCTGCCCAAAGCCAATCCCATGACCACCCTGGACGCAAACCGCATCCATTACGGCGAGCAGGAGGTGGTGGGGGCCTTTTCCTACCATCCTACCAAGCACGAAAGCGCGGTCAGCCTGCTTTACCGCAACATCATCCCCGCCGAGAAATTGATCACCCGCGTGCTGCCCCTGGATGAGATCGGACAGGCCTTCGAGATCGCAGCCAGCGGCGCCGGCCTGAAGGTGATGATCGAACCCTGAGATCGGCGGTCGTCATCTCAACAAATGCGCGGCAGCAGATCGCCGCTGAGGGTGGCGACGATGCGCTGCGCGCCCAGGGCCGTCTCCATCACCACCTGGCCCGGATGCGCCTCGGTCACCCGCCCGATGATGGTCGCGTCTCGCCCCAATGGATGGGACCGCAGCGCAGCCAGAGCCGCGTCCGCTTCCCCGGGCGGCGTGATGGCGATGAACGCGCCCTCATTGGCCACGTAAAGCGGGTCCAGCCCCAACAGCTCGCATGCGGCCCGCGCCGCCGCATCCACTGGCACGGCCTCCTGGGCGAAGACCATGCCCGCGCCCGCGGCCTGCGCCAATTCATTCAGAGCCGTGGCCAGGCCTCCGCGGGTGGCGTCCCGCATGGCGCGCGTATGGGGCGCGGCCGCCAGCATCTCCGCCACGATGCCGTTGAGGGGCGCAGCGTCGCTCTGCAGATCGCTCTCGAACGACAGCCCCTCCCGCAGCGTCATGATCGTCATGCCATGGGCGGCGATGGGCCCGTTGATGAGGATGACATCGCCGGGCCGGGCGTTGGCTGCGTCGATGTGCAGATGGGGAGGAACCGCGCCCACGCCCGCCACGCTGATGTAAACCCCATCCCCCTTGCCCTGCTCCACCACCTTGGTGTCTCCGGCCACCAGCCACACCCCTGCCCGTTCCGCGGCCGCGGCCATATCATCTGCGATGCGTCGCAAATCGAGCATGGGCAGCCCTTCCTCGATGACAAAAGAAGCGGCCAGCCACAATGGCCGCGCCCCCATCATCGCCAGATCGTTGACCGTGCCATAGACGGCAATATCGCCAATGCTGCCGCCGGGGAAAAAGAGCGGGCTGACCACATGCCCGTCGATGGAGAAAGCCAGCCGCGCCCCTGCCGCCACCTCGCCCACCGCGGCGTCATTCATCCGATCCAGCATGGGGTTGCTGAAGCGCCGGCCAAAAACCTGCCGAATGAGTTGTTGCGTCATGCGCCCGCCGGAACCGTGGGCCAGAGTAATGCGATTCGTCATTTTTTATAATCTATTGGAGTCTGGCGAAAATTATTTTGGCCGCTTTTCAAGTCATTTTTTGACACAAATTAAGCGAATTTATCGAATTTTTCTCTTCTTTTTTCGTATCATTCGTGTCAATTCGCGTCAAAATCAAAAACGCCAGAGTCCAGTAATCTAGTGGAAAGTTTTTTGGAGATAGCGCAAAATTTTGACAAGGCCCAATTTTGGGCCTAGAATAGAGGGGAAAAGAATAGGGCCACGTTCATGCCCCAGTCATCCCCCTAAGGAGGTAATGCTTCATGCGTCAAATCAAAGTAAGTCTCAAAGAAGCACAGATAGAATTTATCAATGAGTATAAGGCGTTTGGCTTCAAGGATCGCGGCGCCATGATACGAGAAGCGCTGATGCAAATGCAAAAACAATTAGAAGATGCTCGGATGCGCACTTCGGCTGAGCTTTACGCCGAATTGTATGAAACAGATGTAGAGATGCAGGAATGGACAAATGCAGCCCTGGAGAATTGGCCGAAATGAAATCGATCACATTACGGCGAGGCATGATCATCGATGTCGATCTGAACCCTACGCGGGGTTCCGAGACAGGAAAGGTTCGCCCATGTATTGTCGTCACCAATGATGTGTACAACGAGCGCGTTCCTGTCATTCAGGTCGTTCCTGTCACGGAGTGGAGCGAGAGAAAAGCGCGTATTCTCACCAATGTCGAGCTCATGCCATCATCTGCAAATGGGCTGAGCAAACGATCTGTGGCAGACTGCTTGCAAACTCGACCTATTGATTGGCGACGCCGTCTGGTGCGTGTGCGAGGAATGCTGAATGAAAAGAAAATGATAGAAATCGATCAAGCGCTGTTACGTGTGTTTGGGCTACGTTGATGCGACGGAAGGCGTTTTATAGAGAAAATAGGCGGAGCAGGCGCCCTCGTCGGAGACCATGCAGGGGCCTTTGGGGCGGTCGGGCGTGCAGGCCCGACCATAAAGCGGACATGCGGGCGGTTCGATGACCCCGCGCAACACATCGCCGCAACGACAGCCGTGAGGCTCGCGCGAGGGAACATCGGGCAGGGCGAAGCGAGCAGCCGCGTCATAGGCTCTGAATTCGGAACGGATGCCCATGCCGCTGGCCGGAATCAGGCCAAAACCGCGCCAATCCGCGTCAGCCATCTCGAAAATTTGATTCATAACGCCCAGGGCCGCCAGATTGCCCTGCGGCGCGACGGAGCGATTGTAGGCGTTGCGGGCCTCGGCCCGGCCCGACACTGCCAGCGCCGTCAGCTCGCGGATGGCCAGCAGGATGTCCACCGGCTCGAAGCCCGCCACCACCACGGGCATGGCGTACTCCCGGGGCAGAAAACGCCAGCCATCAAGGCCGATGATGGCGGAGACATGCCCCGGCCCGATGACGCCATCCAGGCGCACCTCCCCCGCGTCCAGAATGGCCCGCATGCCGGGCGGCGTGTATTTGTGCATGGAAAAGACCGTGTAATTCTTCAGACCCTGGGCGCGGGCCTGGAGAATGGAAGCGGCGATGCCGGGCGCGGTGGTCTCGAAGCCTACGCCCAGAAAGATGACCTGACGGTCGGGATGTTCCCGGGCCAGGGCCACAGCATCCAGAGGCGAATAGACAATGCGAACATCTGCGCCCTCGGCCGCGGCTTCCTGCAGGGTGTGAGTCGTGCCCGGCGCCCGCACCATGTCGCCGAAGGTTGTCAGGATCACATCGGGCAGTTGGGCCAGGGCAATGGCCTGGTCGATGTCCCGCTGCGAGGTGACGCACACCGGGCAGCCGGGCCCGGAGAGCAGCCGCACATGCTCCGGCATGAGCTGGCGGATGCCGAATTGCATGATGGCGTGGGTGTGTCCCCCGCAGAATTCCATGAAGGCCAGGGGGCGGTCCGCCATCCTGCGGATGTCATCCAGCAACTGGCGGGCCAGCGCAGAGTCGCGAAAGGCGTCGAAAAAGGGCATGGGATTAGGATTGGGATTGGGATTGAACGGGCTTGGGGCGCAGGGCGTCCGGGGCCAGAGGGTCCAGGTCGCCCATCTGACGCAGCAGGTCCAGGGTGATGCGGGCTTCTTCCGGGTCCACGATGCTGATGGCAAAGCCGGTGTGAACCAGAACGTAATCGCCCACCTGGGCCTGGGGCAGAAGCTGCACGCTGATCACGCGGCGCACGCCGCCAAACTCCACCAGGGCCTGATGGTTGTCTTCGAAAGATAGGATTTGAGCGGGAACGGCTAGGCACATGGGATTAGGAGTGGGATTAGGAGTGGGAGTGGGAGGAGAGGGGATGATGGGCGGCGATGACGGCCTGGCCCAGGGAGAGGCCGCCATCGTTGGGCGGGACTTGATGGTGGGTGAAGACCTCGAAGCCGCGCACCCGCAGGGCGTGCAGCAGGCCCTCCAGCAAAATGCGATTCTGGAAGCAGCCGCCGCTGAGGGCCGCCTGGTTGAGGCCTGCCTCTTCTCGCAGATGCAGGGCCAGTTGGATCAGGCTGCGGATGACGGTGGCGTGGAAGCGGGCCGCGATCTCGGGGGCGGGCGCGTCCCGTCGCAGATCGGCCGCCACCGCCCGGATGAGGGGGATGGCGGGGATTTCCCACAGGTCGTTCTTGCGATCCAGGTGGATGGCGTAGGGATCCGCGGGAAAATGGGACGCGGCCAGGGTTTCCAGCTCGATGGCCGCCTGGCCCTCATAGCTGATCTCATCCCGCACGCCCAGCAACGCAGCCACCGCGTCGAACAGGCGACCGCAACTGGAGGTGAGGGGCGCATTGACGCCTTTTTCGATCTGCGCGGTCACGGCGTTTTGCAGGGCTTGCGGCGCCCGGGCGGCGATGGCGAGATCGGGCGGGATGCGGCCATAAGTCTGGATGAGCAGGCCCAGGGCAATGCGCAGGGGTTGACGGATGGCGGCTTCGCCGCCGGGCAGGGGGAAGGGCCGCCAACGTCCCGCCCGACGATAGCTGGCCAGGTCGGCGATGAGGACTTCGCCGCCCCACACCGTGCCGTCAGGCCCGTAGCCTGTGCCATCCAGGGCCAGGCCGATGACCGGGCCTGCTTCCTGGTTTTCGGCCAGGCAGGCTGCAATGTGGGCGTGGTGATGCTGGATAGGGATGGGCCGGGCGGCGGGGGCAAGCTCCTGTAGGGCGTCCAACGCGGCCAGGGTAAAGTCGGGGTGCATGTCGTGGGCGATGACCTGGGGCCGGACGCCGAACAAGTCCTGGTAGCGGCGGACGCTTTCCCGGAAGAAATCCCAGGTGGGCAAATAATCCATCTCCCCGATGTTCTGGCTGAGAAAGGCTTGATGGCCGGTGAGCAGGCAGAATGTGTTTTTCATCTGGCTGCCGGCGGCCAGCACGGGATGAGGGGCGGCAAAGGCCAGTTCGATGGGGCGGGGAGCTTCGCCCCGAGAGCGACGCACGGGGAAGGGGCCATCCGCGGCCACCATCCACACGCTGTCGTCCACTCGATTGTGAATAGGGCGATTGTGCCACAAGAAACCATCCACCAGGCGGCTCAATTGCGTTCGGGCCTCCTGGTTGGTGCGGGCGATGGGCTCGTTCTGGCGATTGCCGCTGGTCATCACCAGAGGACGATCCACATCATGGAGCAGGATGTGGTGCAACGGGGTGTAGGGCAACATGACGCCCACCGTGCGCTGGCCCGGGGCGATGTTGGCGGCCAGATCGACGTCTGGCCTGGGGGTGAGCAAAACGATGGGCGCCGCGGGAGCGCTGAGCAGGGTTTCTTCCGCGGCCGAAAGATGGCAATAGGCCCGCACCATGGCCACATCTTTCATCATCATGGCCAGGGGTTTGTGGGGCCTGGTTTTGCGCTGGCGCAAGGCGGTCACTGCCTGGGCGTTGGTGGCGTCGCAGGCCAGATGAAAACCGCCCAGGCCTTTGATGGCCAATAGATGGCCCTCTCGCAACCAGCTCGCAGCCCGAATCAAAGCTTCTTGCTCGTCGCTGATGATGAGAGCGCCATCTGCGCTTTCGAACCAGACATGGGGCCCGCATTGGGGACAGGCGTTGGGTTGGGCGTGGAAGCGTCGATCCAGGGGATTGTCATATTCGGCCTGACACGCCGGGCACATGGCGAACGCGGCCATGGTGGTGTGGGGCCGATCGTAGGGCAGTTCGCGGATGATGCTGAAACGGGGGCCGCAGTTGGTGCAATTGATGAAGGGATAGCGATAGCGGCGGTCGCCGGGGGCGAACAGCTCCCGCAGGCAGTCTGGACAGGTGGCCACATCGGGCGAGACCAGGGTGAAGCCGCTCTGGGCCTGGCTGGTGATGATGCGGAAATCCTCGCCAAAATTTTGTCCGGGCGCAGATTGACGCGTCACGGCCCGGACGCGGGCCAGGGGCGGCGCTTCCGTTTCTAGAGCGTGTGCGAAAGCGTCCAGGGCATCCTGGGGTCCAGTCACTTCGATATCCACCCCCTGGCTGTTGTTTCGCACCCAGCCCGCGAGCTCATAGCGGTGGGCCAGGCGATAGACAAAAGGCCGAAAACCCACGCCCTGGACAATCCCATCCACATGAATCCGTTCCGTCAACGTATCATTCATTGGCAATTGTCATCGGTCATTTTATAGGCCTCGACCTGCTCGGTCAGCCAGGCCAGCCAGGCGTCGAAGCCCTCGCCCGTTTTGGCGGAGAGGGGGAAGAAGGCCAGGCCCGGGTTCAGCGCTTCCACGCCCTGACGGAAGTAATCCATGTCGAAATCGAAGTAGGGCAGCAGATCGGTTTTATTCAGCACCACCGCCTGCACGCCCCGATACATGGTGGGATATTTGTAGGGCTTGTCCGCGCCCTCGGGCACGGAGGCGATGAGGACGTTGAGGTGCACGCCCAGGGGGAAGCTGGCGGGACAGATGAGGTTGCCCACGTTTTCGATGATGAGCGCGTCGGTGTGGGTCAGGTCCACCTGGGGCAGAGCGTTATGCACCATGACCGCGTCCAGATGACAGGCGCCGCCGGTGTTGATCTGCACCGCAGGAATGCCTGCGGCCGCGAAGCGGTCGGCGTCGATGGTGGTTGCGATGTCGCCATCGATGCCAGTCAGACGGAAGCGGTCTTTGAGGGCCTGAACGGTGCGCACGATGACGGTGGTCTTGCCTGCGCCGGGCGATGCCATGAAATTGACGCCGAAGGTGCGGTGCTGATCCAGCAGCGCCCGGTTGCTTTGGGCCAACTGGTCATTGGCTTTGAGGATGTTTTCGACGACGGGGACGGTTTGTGTGGTGGGCATGTGGGGCTCCTGCTTCGTAAATAAAGTTATGTTTACGTCATTCCGAAGGAGCGCAGCGACTGAGGAATCTCCCCGTCTGCAAACGCGAGATTCTTCGCTCCCGTTGGTCACTCAGAATGACACAGACGTTTTTTC
>JALSPL010000321.1 GCA_026985975.1 Anaerolineae bacterium
CGGAGAATTCACGTCTGACTCGCGCAGCGCAAGACGTGAAGCGAGAGGTCTTTTCGCTTCACGTCTTCACGTTTCACAGGCTCGGCTGTCCGCAGCGATAGGCTCGGCCCTTTCCGCCCTCGCTGAGAGGCCACCCCGCAATACGCCCGCTTCCAACAGTCGTATTTACACTCAATTTTCCTGAAAGGTGCGAATGAAGTTGACGAGATACCAGATGTCATCCTCCTTGATGACGCCCTCGAAGGCAGGCATGCCGGCGCCTTCGACGCCATTATGAATAATCGAGAACATGGTGCCATCGGTGAGAATCTGCACATGATCCTCATGCAGATTGGCAGGTGGCGGATCCAGTGACTTGCCGGCGACGCCATCGCCCAGGCCCGTGTCGCCATGGCAGACCGCACAATTTTTTGCATACGCTTCAGCGCCGCGGGCCACGCTGGCCTCGGTGGCCTCAATGGGATTGGGCATCGCCTCATCGCTGCCCGCCACGCCGTGATCGTCACCGCCGTGATCAGCCTCCTCCTGGCTTTCATCGTGACCACTCTCGGCGTTCTTCATCATTTCCTGGGTGGCCGCAGGGGCGCTCTGTTTGGGTTCTTCTGTCGTCTGACCGCCGCAAGCAGCCAGAATCAGCATCAACGCCGCGCCGACCAGCAACGCGACCAGGGTGGATTTACGCATCTTGACACTCCTTATGAGAAGGGATTTATGAACTTGGGGCGACGATCTCGAAATTCCGCATCATGCCCATATCTTCATGCTCCAAATTGTGGCAATGATAGAGAAACAGGCCCGTGAAATCGGCAAATCGGCGGATTACCCGCACTCTTTCGCCCGGCATCACCAGCACCGTGTCCTTCCAGCCTTCATCTACAAAGCCCTGGCTGAGATCCTGCCACGCCCGTCGCCCGCTGCGGCTGATCTGACGATCCAGCACCTGGAATTGCTCGCCGTGCATGTGCATGGGATGCGGCAGCATCATGCCGCCGCCCATCATGCCACGCCCCCCGCCGTCATTGACGAACTCCCATATCTCGATGGTGTTCAGCTTAACGCGCTCTTCCGGCGCCACTGCGGTCATTTGAAAACTGCGGCCATTCAGGGTCCAGCCGTTGGGCGGGCGCATGGCCAGGGTCACGGTCTTGGTGGCCACAGCATCGCCCGGAGAAAGCCGCTCGATGGTGGAGAGCCGCACGGGCAGTTTCGGGCGATCATCAGACTTTCGCGTCACATTCACGGTGAGAACATCGAAAGAATCGCCCAATTCAAGGGACGAGCCGCCGCCCATCATCCCCCCGCCCATCATGCCGCCTCTGGCGGGCGAGATGAAGGAAAGGCTCTTCAGGGTGATGACGTCGCCTACCGCCCGATTGCTGAAATCCACCCACAACTCCACCCGTTCGGCCGGAGCCAGGGTGATGTAGGGACGCTGCACCGGTTTTTCCAGCAGGCCGCCATCGGTGGCGATGACGGTAAAGGGCGAGTTATCGCTCCAGCCCAGCTTATAGATGCGGGAGTTGGAGCCATTGAGCAGGCGCAGGCGATAGGGCCGCGTGGCCACGGGCAGGGAGAAATCGGGCTGGCCGTTGACAAGAATCTGTTCCCCCAAGAAGCCCATCATGCCATTGGCCCGATAGACGAGCTGATTATCGGCATCGAAGATACGATCCTGAATTACCAGGGGAATATCGAATTCGCCCGAGGGCAGGCCCAGCGCCTGCTCCTCCTCATCGCTGACCAGAAAGAACCCGGCCATGCCCGCATAAACCTGCGGCCCGGTAATGCCATGAGGATGGGGATGATACCAGTACGTTCCCGCCCGATTCAGTATCTTGTAGGAATACTCGAAGGTTTCACCCTTGTTGATGGCGTATTGGGGATGCCCGTCCATCTCGGCAGGTACGTGCAGGCCGTGCCAATGCACGATGCTCTCCTGGGGCAGATCGTGGGTAAAGGAAACGTTCAGACGCTGGCCCTTTTTCACACGGAAGGTCGGGCCAAGGTAAGAGTTGGGCACAGGCTGCAACGCATCCGCTGCGCCTTCAAGAACGCGCCCGCTGAATTGCCAGACCTCGGTGGGCTTGCCGGAGAAAAGCGAAACCGTAGCCGGAGCCGCGGCCAGAGCAATGGCGACATCGGCGGGCGCGGCGGAACGGCTGGTCGGCGTGGCAGCGGGCCGAGACGGTGATGTCGGGCCATCGTTGCCGGGGTTAGGAGGAACGGTGGGGCTGAGGCTGGGGGCAAGACCGGGTGCGCACGCGGCCAGCGTAGCCGCGGCCAGCCCCATGCCGCCCAGGCTGAGAAATTTACGTCGAGATAGCGTTTTTTTCATTGGGTTCAAATATCCTGTGAGAAAAAAGAAAACGGTGGCGCAACCGCCAAAAAGCGGAAGGGGAAGAACAGTCGTCTAATGACATCTTCAGCTTACGATCCCAATATGACGATATGATGACAATGCGGTGAAGTCCTCGTAAAATCTGTTCCGTAAATAGAACGCAGATGACGCAGAAAAGTCTGATCTGCGCAGATCAAAAAGATAAAATCAGAATAATCTGCGCTAATCTGCGAGTATCA
>JALSPL010000322.1 GCA_026985975.1 Anaerolineae bacterium
GGCCCTGGTGGGCGCGATTTTCCTCACAGCGGTGGATAGCGCCCTGGTCTTTTTGAAAGTGCCCGGTTACTGGAACAACGCGGTGGGCGGGGCCATTCTGCTGGCCGCAGTGTATCTGGATTATCGAGTGCGGCGGGCGGTGGCTGCGCAGCAACGTCAGGCCCGGGCCGCGGTGCGCAAAGAAAACAATCAACTGCCTCCCCCAATCAGCGAGGAGCAAACATGAAAGCGCAAGCGTTGAAATGGATCAAAACCTGGGAATTCGGCCTGGCCGTGCTGCTGGTGCTGGAGATCCTGGTGCTGGGAGCTATCAATCCCACCTTTTTGAATCTGGAAAACCTGCTGTTCTCCACCAGCGATTTCACCCATATTTTGCTGGCGGCTTTGCCCCTGACGCTGGTCATCATCACCGCCGGCATCGACATCTCGGGCGTGTCCATCATGGGCCTCACCTCCATCACCCTGGGCCTGGTGTGGGTGGCGGGCGTCAACATCTTCGTCGCCCTGTTCATCGCTCTGGGCGTGGGCGTCCTGGCCGGGATGTTCAACGGCGCGTTCGTGGCCTCCACCGACGTCAATCCCCTGGTCATCACCCTGGGCTCCCTGTTCATGTTTGCGGGCATCGCCATGGGCCTGCCGGGGCTGCTGGATGCGCTGGGATTCAAGGCCTATGGCGCGGCGGGCTTTGCCGCCTACATGTATGAAGGCATTAGCGGCCTGCCCCACAGCTTCAATCAGATTGCCCATGGCGGCATCGGCTGGGTGCCCTATCCGCTGATCATCGTCCTGTTATTCGCCCTCTTTCTGGGCATTCTGCTGCACAAGACCCGTTTTGGCCGCTATCTTTATCTCATCGGCGTCAACGAGCAGGCGGCCCGATACAGCAATGTTCCGGTGAAGTCCACCCTTGTCACGGTCTACGCGCTGAGCGGTTTTGGCGCCGCTCTGGCGGGCGTGGCGCTCACCTCCTACTTCACCTCGGCCCGCTCCGACCTGGGCAAGGAGGCGCTGCTCACCATCATCACCGTGGTGGTGCTGGGCGGCGCAGACATCTACGGCGGCAAAGGGACCATCGTGGGCACCCTGCTGGCGGGTTTCTTCATCGGTTTTTTGCGCCAGGGCCTGCTGGCCATGGGCGTCACCAGCGATGTGGTGCCGGTCGTCGTGGGCGGCCTGTTGATCGTCGTTGTGGCGCTCAAGCTCTTCCTCACCGCTTACAACCAGCGCCGACTCAATCAGCAGGCGCTCAAGCTGACTGAACAAACATCGCAAGCGCCGTCTCCTCACTCCTGACCAAACGATTCGATTTTCCACCATCAACATTCCACCATCCACTCTCCCCACTTTTTCACCCTTCTCTCTTTTCTCAATCTCCAAAGGAGGACTCTGAAATGTCTCGAAAAAGAATGGTTTTGGTTTTGGTCGTTGTCCTGCTGATGGCGGCGTTCATCAGCGCTTGCGCCCAGCAGGCTGCGCCAGCCAAACAAGAACCGGCCAAGCAGGAAGCGCCCGCGGCCACCGAGGCCCCGGCCGCCGCCCCCGCCAAGGCGGATGTCAAGATCGCATTCATTCCCAAGCTCACCGGCGTCGGCTTCTTCGAGTCGGGCGGCAAAGGCGCCGAAGCGATGGGCAAAACCTTGGGCATCCATGTCAAATATGACGGCCCCAGCGAAGCCAGCGTCAGCGGCCAGATCGAGTACATCAACAACTTCGTCAATCAGGGCTACAATGGCATCGCCATCTCCTCCCTCTCGCCTGATGGCCTGTGCGAAGCCTTGAAACGCGCCTCGGATAAGGGCGTGAAGGTTGTCACCTGGGACTCGGACACCAATCCCGAATGCCGCACCTTCTACATCGACCAGGGCACGCCCGAGCAGTTGGGCCGCATGTTGGTGGAAATGGCCGCCGAGCAGATGGATGATCCCAAGGGCTCGCCCAAACAGGTCGCCTTCCATTACTCCAGCCCCACCGTCACCGACCAGAACCAGTGGGCCACCGTCGCCAAACGCATCATCAAGGAAGAATATCCCAACTGGGAAGTGGTGGCCACCGAGTTCAGCGGCGAGGATGCGCAGAAAGCCGTGCAGGTTCCCACCGATCTCTTCCAGACTTACCCCGACCTGGACGCCATCATCTGCCCCGACGCCAACGCCCTGCCCGGCTCCGCCCAGGCTGCTGAGAATCTTGGCATTGCCGGCAAGGTCATCATTACCGGCTTCTCCACGCCCAACGTCATGCGCCAGTACGTCAAGTCGGGCACGGTCAAGGAATTCGGCCTGTGGGATGTGGTCAAGCAAGGCAAGCTGGCCGTCTATGTGACCAACATGCTCATCGAAGGCAAAGAGTTGAAGGTGGGCGATAAGTTCGACGTGCCGGATGTGGGCACGGTCGAGGTTTCGCCCAACAAGGTTCAAGGATATGACTACGAGGCCCCCAACAACGGCATCATCCTGCTGCCCGAGCGGGTGAAGTTCACCATCGATAACATCGACGACTACGACTTCTAGGCTTCTTCTTCTGTCAGGCAGGGAGATCGCGAGGGTTGGCGCGGTCTCCCTGCGTTTTTTTCGGCAATA
>JALSPL010000323.1 GCA_026985975.1 Anaerolineae bacterium
GGCGCTTCGATGGGCACGGTGAGGAAGCGTATGTCCAGGTTTTCGGCCAACTGGCGGGCGTCGTTTTTGGAATGTTCGGAGGAGAACCGGGAGGGCATGCTCACTCCCACCACATTCTCCGACCCCAGCGCATCCACGGCAATGACGGCGGTGAGGGCGCTGTCGATGCCGCCGCTGAGGCCCAGCACCACCTTGCTGAATCCGTTCTTGCGCACATAATCGCCCGCGCCCAGCACCAGGGCGCCATACACCTCCCCCACCGGGTCAGGGGCCGGAGCGATGGCGCCGGTGCGGGTGAGACGGGCGGCCGGCAGCTCGCGGCTGATCGCATTCCCGGACACGACGTAGAACGTCTCGCCCTGAGCCTCCAGCGCCCGCAGGTTTTCCCGGTTCTGACGGTAGCGGGGATCGTGCAAACGACGGCGGAAGACCTCGTCCAGGTCGATATCGACGACGATGAGGGCTTCCTCGAAGGCGGGCCCGCGGGCCAGCAGGCCGCCGTCCGGGCCATAGACCAGGCTGCGGCCATCGAAAACCAGTTCATCCTGGCCCCCCACCAGATTGCAGTAGGCCACGAAGGCCACATTGTCCGCGGCGCGGGTGGCCATCATGCGCTCCCGGGCCTGGCCTTTGCCGCGGGCGTAGGGCGAGGCGGAGATGTTCAGCAGCAGCTCCGCGCCCAGCAGCGCCTGCCATTGCGGCGGCCCGCCCGGATACCAGATGTCCTCGCAGATGCTGACGCCCACCCGGTCGGAGCCCAGCTCGAACAGGGGCGTGCGCTCCCCCGCGCCGAAGTAGCGATTTTCGTCGAAGACGCCGTAGTTGGGCAGATAATGCTTGTGGTAGATGTCCAGCAGGCGGCCATCCTGGACCAGCGCGGCGGCGTTGAACAGATCGTAGTGATTGGCCTCAGGCAGCCCCAGGGCCACGGTCAGGCCCGATGTGGCGGGCAGCAGGTCGTCCAGGGCGCGGCGGGCCGCGGCGATGAAATCGGGCTTGAGCAGCAGGTCCTCGGGCGGGTAGCCGCTGAGGGTCATCTCGGGAAAGAGCACGAGATCGGCCTCTTCGGCGCGGGCCTTTTGCAGCCACTCCCGCACTTTGGCGGCGTTGCCTTCGATGTCACCGACGGTGGTGTTGATTTGGGCCAGGGCCAGACGTAGGGTTCGCATAGGATCAATTCAAAAGGCAAAAGGGAAAGTGCAAAAAAGATGGGCGTTGGCCATTGCCAATGCTTCATTATAGCCTTGTTGGATGCGGGCGTCCAGTCGGACGCGTTTCAATTTTGTGGCGCTTCCTGGTGGGACGCACTTCGGAAGTGCGTCCCACCTGCGAGTGGGGTTTGGGGCTTCGCCCTCATTTTGAAACGCATTCCACCATGCGAGATGATTGCACGAGCGTTTGATTCATGGTATCATTTCCCCAATATTGGCCTTGCCTTCAACTCTGTTTTCCTTCTTTCCCATGCAATCCATTCCTGACGAGATCATCGCCAAGTTGAAACATCTGCCCGAGCCCGAACGAAATGAGTTGCTTCGAGCGGGGGTCTATGAGGCCGCCCATGCCCGGGTCAGCAAATTGCAGGCTGAGATTGTTCAATGTGAGGAGCGAATCAGACATTTCGAGACGCAATATGGCGTTTCTTTTGATCAGTTTGAAGCGGAGGTGTTGCCGACATTGGATTCTTTGCAGGCGCATGAGGATTACAATGATTGGTTTTATTGGGAGCAAGTGCTGGCCGAAAAGAAGGCGCTTTTGGCGGAATTGAATCGTATCGAGTTGACCTGATGCTGGCTGAACGCCAAGCCCGCATCACTGTCATGACCGCGGCGGCGTCGAGACTTCGGATGTGCGATCGCTGAAAGATGTATTGGATATCCTCGATGATTCTCGATGATTTAAGCTGACGGTCACCCCGCACAGACGGTTTGCGCCCGCGCCCCTCGCCCGTCCGCGCATCATGCCCGCGCCCGCGCAGGCGCACAGCAGCCGAACGCTGCCCACTGAACACCGCACACTGCAAACTCAATCGCCCCGGCTTAGAAAGCCTCTTCCACCAGCGTCATCTGGCCCGAGGCGTCGGGCTCGTAACGCATGCGGCCCTGGGGCACATGACTGTCGATGACCAGTTGGCCGCTGTCCATGGCCTCCCACATGGCCTGGAAGGGAACCTTGCCCGGAATCCACTTCTCGGCGATGACCACGCCGTGGCCGGGCAGAATGGTGAACGCCATCTGCCGGGGATCATCGGGATTGAGCAGACATTGCGCCCGGGAGAAGGCGTCGCGCACGCCCTTGGCCTGGGCTTCGGTGGCGCAGGAGACGATGAAATCGAAGTATTCGGGATTGAGCGGCGCATATTCCACCAGAGCGGGATCGAAGGACTTCACCCCGCGGTGGCCGTGCAGTTTGGAGCGCACCACCGGAACCTCAGCCTCGAAATCCCAGTCGGGCGGGCCCAGCGTGACGCGCGGCAGGGGCGCGTCCATGTCCATCATCTCAACAGCTTCCGATGAGGGCGGATCGTTGCGCTTGCCCGCCACATGACGCACGATGGCTCCGGCCCGACCCGGGCGCA
>JALSPL010000324.1 GCA_026985975.1 Anaerolineae bacterium
AACTCGCCCCTATCCTGGGCGATGAGCGCCGCGTCAGCGTGGCATTCCCCGAGCTGCCGCATGTGGTGAAAACGGGCGACAGCATCTATCTCAACGACGGCTACATCATGCTGCGAGTCGTCTCGGCGCGGGCGGGTGAGGTGATCACCGAGGTGGTCGCGGGCGGGGAGCTTCGCTCCCACAAGGGGCTCAATCTCCCGGACATCGATCTCGGCGTCAGCGCCTTTACCCAGCGGGATGGCGAGCTGCTGGCGCTGGCCGCGGAGCTGGCTCTCGATGGCGTCAGTCAATCTTTTGTGGAAAGCGCCCGGGATATCGAGGCGGTGCGGGAGGCGGCTCGAAGCCTGGACTACGATCCGTTGATCATCGCCAAGATCGAGCGCTCGCGGGCGTTGGCGCATGTGGATGAGATTTTGCAGGCGGCTGACGCCATCATGGTGGCCCGCGGCGACCTGGGCGTGGAGGTTCCGGTGGAACGGGTGGCGATTTTGCAGAAGGATATCATCTTGCGCGCCAATCTGGCGGCCAAACCTGTGATCACCGCCACGCAGATGCTGGAATCGATGACCGATAATCGGCGTCCCACCCGGGCCGAGGTGGCGGATGTGACCAACGCCATCCTGGATGGCTCGGACGCGGTGATGCTTTCGGGCGAGACGGCGATTGGCGCGTATCCCGTGGAGACGGTGCAGATGATGACGCGCATCGCCCGCCCGGCGGAGCAGTATCTCGATGGGCAGACGCGCTCGTTGTTGCCCCTGCTGGAAAAACGCATACAAACGCTCTCCCAGGATGATCGCTTCTCTCTGAATATCAAGCTCATTGCCAAAACTATGGAGCCCAGTCTCATTCTCGCGCCCAGCCTTAGCGGAGCCACCGCCCGCCGCGTGTCCCGCTTCCGCATGAATCAGTGGATTATCGCCGGCAGCCATCTTGAGCAGACCTGCCAGCGTTTGCAATTCTCGTGGGGCGTTTTTCCCCGGCTGGTGGCGCAGGAGCAGGATTGGGATGATCCGGCCGTGCGCCAGTCGTCCGCTCGCCAGTGGTGCGAGGATTTCGGCGTGACTGGCGGCCTGGTCATTCTCATCGAGGGGGCAGGCACGTTGAAGGCTCACGACACTCGTCGCATCGATATCGTTGATCTCGGTCAGGATGGATGAAATGACTGCCGCCCAACGCCATCAACGTCAGTTTTTTCGCAGCGTCGCCATCTTCTCCCGGCTTTCGGATGAGGCTTTGGATGAGGTGATGCGGGGCTTTCACGTGCGGATGTTTTCGCGCGATGCGTTTTTATTCGTGGAAGGCGATGAGAGCGTTTCATTTTTTATCGTGGCAGCGGGCCGGGTGCGCCTGTTCAAAACCTCGCCCAGGGGCCGGGAGTTCACCATTGCCATCCGCCGCGCCCGCCAGTTTTTTGATCTGCCGCCGGTCTTCGACGGCAAGCCTCATCCTGTCTCGGCCGGCGCTCTGACCAATTTACGCCTTTATGTGAGCTCGCTGCCGCACATCCAAGAGATGATGGCGCGTTTTCCTGAACTGCACCGGGCGCTCGATGTGCATCTGGCGGAGATGTTGCGAGGAATGGCCGATGTCGCCAGCGATCTGGCTTTCACCGATGTCTCCACCCGTCTGGCCCGGCTCATTCTCATTTCCGCCCGCAATGATGGCCGAGAGACGCCTGATGGCGTTTCTCTGGAGTGGGGGTTGTCGCAGAGTGAGATCGCACATCTGTTGGGCACAGCCCGCGAGGTGGTCAGCCGCAATCTGCGCAGTCTGGAAAAGGCTGGCTGGGTTGAGCGCACGCACTCGGGCATTCTGATCCGGGATTGGGGAGCGTTGGAAAAAATGGCCCGGCAATAAAAAGGTCTGCATGTGACTTTTGTCACGGCGGTGAGGACGCAGATGGGGGATAATAGGATCGAAGCGTTGTGAAGCGTCCCTATCTTTATTTCAAGGAGTTTCGTTATGTTTGATCAGATTCTTGTTCCAGTGGATGGCTCCAATGACGGCTGGGTGGCTTTGGAGCAGGCCATCGAGGTCGCTCGTGAAGAGGAATCCACTATTCACGCTATTTTTGTCGCCGATTCTCGCATTATCGAGGCTCCCTACTGGGCTGCGGCCCCACTGGATGATCCCCTGCCTGGCGGTGACGCCGAGCAAACCGAAGTGGCGCTCACCATCGGCCAGATGATCGCTGATTTTGGCGATAAGGTGCTTGCGCAAGCCGAGAGACGATGTCAGGACGCCGGTATCGCCTGCGAGGTCGAGTATCGAGAGGGCGCGGTGGTCAACGAGATTCTGGATGCTTCGGAACATGTGGATCTGGTGGTGATTGGCCGCTACGGGCAGGGAGCCGCCTGGGCCGGGCCCAATTTCGGGTCGGTGTTCGAGGCTGTGGTGCGTCACGCCAAAGCGCCGGTGCTGGCGGCGCAGGCCGAAGTGCGTCCGCTGCTCAAGATATTGGTGGCCTACGATGGCAGCGCCCGGGCCATGGAGGCGCTCCGCATTGGCGCCAATTTCGCCAAATCCCACGATCGGGAGCTGGTGGCCCTGGTGGTCAATGATGGGCATCCCG
>JALSPL010000325.1 GCA_026985975.1 Anaerolineae bacterium
TCCTTGCTCATCCCGGATGCCGCGCGTATGGACTCTGCCAAAGAAATGTTCTCCCGTCTTCTTTTTCAGCAGACAGGTATGTTCAACAATGCTCTGTTGCTTGTCTTTGGCTTTGTCACAATGTCGCAGTTCATTGGCATCCACATAAAACGCTTGAATCGATTGGCCCAAAACACTTTTCCGCTCCCCCGCATCAAAACCATACAACCGCAACCAGCCATCATCCACATCGATGATAGCGTCCTCGGCGTCGAGCCGAAAACGCCCCATGCGGATTTCGTCCAGTGTGGACTGGTAAAGTTCGTCGTATTCTGTTTCAGAAATGTCAGGTGCGGTCATGCGTTACCCCCTCTGGCAAGGCCATGGCGTAAAAACGTTGGCTTATTGTACGCCCGCAGCGCAACTTCATCAAAATTATGGTGGAACATTCTCGAGATTGTTCTCATTGACTGCAATTTCTCAGTTCCGTATGAGTCGGGGACCTTCCAAGTTGGCGGGTGAATATCCCATCAATAGACAATAACGTTTGCCGTCCCCCTTCAATCTTTCTAGAGTCTGGCGTTTTTGATTTTGACGCGAATTGACACGAATTATACGAAAAAAGAAGAGTGAAATTCGATAAATTCGCTTAATTTGTGTCAAAAAATGACTTGAAAAGCGGCCAAAATAATTTCGCCAGACTCCAGAATCTTTAATCCTTCATGGTCAATCCTTACCTCATCTCCCCCACCATCATCACCATCTCGATATGCGTGTGAAAGGCGAGGGCGGGGTTGCGGGCGATGGCGGCCCGTATGCGCCCGATGCCCGCTTCATACGCCTCCTCCGACAGCGTCGCCAGTTGCGAGGTGGCGCTTTTGGCCAAAAAAGCATCGTCGAAGACCTCAGCGCCCGTCCAGGCGGCATCGATGATCTCTACCGTGTGCGCTTCGATGCGCCCGAAGCCCGCGTCCTGCATCCACGCCCGCACCTGCGCCCAGGCGGGGAATCGGGTCTCGTCCCGCTCTCGCACGCCCGGAAAATAATCGTAGATGTACCAGGCGCTGCCGGGCGCAACGGGGTTGCCGCCGACGACGGCCAGCGCCCCGCCCGGGGCCAGACAGCGGGCGGCCTCGGCCAGGAAGCGCAGGGGATCGGCCAGGTGGTGGATCACATGCACCAGGGTGATGAGATCGAAAGCGGCGTCAGCAAAGGGCGGGGCTTCGCCCCGGGCCTGCACCAGGGGGACGCGCGGCAGTCGCGACCGGGCCCGGGCCAGCATCCCCCGCGAGGGGTCCAGACCCACGGTCAGGCGGGCGGGTGCAGCCAGGACCTCCAGCCAGCGGCCCGTGCCGCAGCCCGCGTCCAGGATGCGGCGGGCGTGGCGGGCTCGGGCCAGGTCTTGCAGCGCCCGGGCCGCGCCCGTCAGCGGACTGCTCTCGTATCGCCGGTGATAATCCGCAGCCACGCTATCGTAATTCAATGTGTGGGGCATAAAGCTGTGAAGTCATTGGTCAATTGGAGACATTGTTGGTATGATTGATTCCGTCCTGATTATACACGCATTCGCCTTTTTCATCGCTGCAAAAGGAGTATCTCATGGCATCATCAGCAAAGCCCGAAAAGATGAATTGGGGCTACACCTTCGTGGTCGGGTTCGGCTTCTTCGGCATCTCCATCATCTGGCCCATCTTCAACTCGCTGATCCCGCCCATGCTGGAAGACCTGGGCCTGGCCGCGGGCGTCATCGGCTTCATCCTCACCTGGGATAACATCCTCAACATGTTTTTGCAGCCCTGGGTGGGCGAAAAAAGCGATCGCACCTGGACCCGCTTCGGGCGGCGCAAGCCCTGGATCATGCTGGGCGCGCCCCTGGCCGCGGTGTTCTTCATCCTCATCCCCTTCGTGCGTGAGAATTTCCTCCTCATCGCCCTGGCCATTTTGGGAACCAACATCGGCATGGCCCTCTTTCGATCGCCCACTGTGGCCTTTCTGGGCGATCTCTTCCCCTCGGAGCAACGCAGCAAGGCCAACGGCGTCATCAATCTCATGGGCGGCCTGGGCGGCGCCGCGGCGCTGCTGGGCGGCGGCGCTCTTTACAAAATCGGCGCGCCCCTGCCTTTCATCGTCGGCGCCGGGGTCATGATCATCGCCATGATCATCGTGTTGCTGTTCGTGAAGGAACCCAAACCAGAGGATGTGGCGCAAGGAGAAAATCAGGACTCTGCGGGCTTGCTGGAAAACCTGAAAGAGGTGTGGGGCGAGTCGGACAAGCGGGGCGTCACCATTCTGCTGGCCATCTTCCTGTGGTTCGTGGGCTGGAACGCCATGGAAGCGTTCTTTACGGTTTACGCCCGCAACGTGTTGGGCGTGGACCCCGGCACCGGCACGCAGATGCTGACCGCGTTCGCGGCCATGCTCATCCTCTTCGCCATCCCCAGCGGCTACATCGCCACCTGGTTCGGGCGCAAACGCACCATCCTGGTGGGGTTAGCGGGCATGCTGGCGGGCCTGGCCGTGGGCTTCTTCATTCGCGACGTCAAAATGATGCTGATATTGCTGGCGGTGATGGGGGCCTTCTGGGCGCT
>JALSPL010000326.1 GCA_026985975.1 Anaerolineae bacterium
TCGACTTTCTCGTCGTCGGTTTTTTCGGTGGGAACAACAAACATGGACATATCAAATCACCATTTACAAATATGTGAAAATTTTTGTGACTACTAACGTTGATGGTCGATTTCCGCTAAACCTTTCGCCACGAAGGCTCGAAGGGGGCGAAGACACGAAGTTTTCTTATTTTTTTCTTCGATTCTTCGTTTTTCTCCGTGTCTTCGTGGCTAAGATCGGTCTACGTAAGCAGTTACAAATTTTTGGAAATAATTGCAGGATCAAGACGCGCAGCAACACACTGCATCGCCACTATTGGACGCGTTGAGGATGGGAAAGGTTACGCCCGCGGGCCCGGTTTATCCAGCTCGCCCAGCGCCGCCAGAGTCAGCGCCGCCAGAACGATGGCCGCGGTCTCGGTGCGCAGCGTGCGCGGGCCCAGGGTGACGGGAATCACGCCCGCGGTCCGGGCCTGCGCCACCTCCGCGGGATCGAAACCGCCCTCAGGGCCCACAAAGAGCGTTACGGGCCAGGAGGCCGCGTCCAGCGCCGCTCGCACAGATTTCTGAGCGAAAACCGTGGGCAAAAGCCCCAGCCCCGGCGCCGCCGCCAGGGCGTCAGCGAAGCTGATGGGGTCCAGCAAGCGCGGCAGCTTGCCCCGCCCGCTCTGCTCCGCGGCCTCGCGGATGATGCGCCGCCAGCGCTCCCAGCGCCCCGCGCCCGGCTCTTTGCGCAACGTCCGTTTGGTGACAATGGGCTGAAATGTCGTCACCCCCAGCTCCGTCCCCTTTTGCAGCACCCACTCGAAACGCTCCCCCTTGCTGATAGCCTGACACAAGATCAACTCGCCCGCAGGCTCGCCCGTTGCCGTCAGGCGTTCCAGGATGCGCCCCCCCGCCTTCCCTCTCGCCACATACGTCAACGCCACCCGAAACGCATCACCCCGCCCATCCAGCGCCAGCACCTCTTCGCCCGGATGCAGTCGCAACACCGAACGCATCTGCCGGGCGATGTCGGGCGGAAAAATCACCTGCTCGCCATGAAAAGCTTCCGGCGGCAGAAAAAAACGGTGCATCACGCCTCCCTGCGCGCGGCCAGGGCAATCCAATCGCCATCTTCCACCACATCGACGACCCTCATGCCCGCGGCTCGCAGCGCCAGATCCACCACATCGCGCCGCTGTTTGATAATGCCCGACAACAGCAAGACGCCATCTGCGGCCACCCGCTGCGCCAGCCCATGATGCAACAGTAAATCGGCGATGACATCGGCCAGGATATTGGTCGTCACCAGCGGAAACGTCCCCGATTCGGGCACAGACTCCACCAACAGCGTCAGACGCTCCCGCACCCCATTCAGGCGGGCGTTGGCCTCAGCCGTGCGCACCGCCTCGACATCGATATCGGTGGCGATGACCCGGTTGGCCCCCAGCTTGATGGCGGCGATGGCCAAAATGCCCGAGCCGGTTCCCACATCCAGCATCACGCTGCGCGGCCGCAGATATTTCTCCAGCAAGCGCAAAATAAGCTGGGTGGAAGCGTGCGTGCCTGTGCCAAAAGCCATGCCCGGGTCCAGACTGATGAGAACATCACCCGGCCCTAACGACGGCTCCTCCCACGAAGGCGAAATGACAATGTGCTGGCCGATGCGTTGGGGGTGATAATGCCGCTTCCAGGCCTCCGCCCAATCCTCCTGGGCCAGATGTTTGACCTGGGGCGCGCCATAGCTGGCGGCATGAGGTTGCTGCGCCAGGGCGTCCAGAACGCCATCCAGCAAATGCCGGTGCTCGGGCGTATCGGAAAGATAGCCGCGCAGCAACACCTGCGCGTGATCGATCTCGCCATAGGGGCCGAAACCGCTCAGCTCCACCACCACGCCGCCATGAAAATAGGGCGTCAGCCATGCCGCGGCCTTCTGCACCGCCTCCGATTCGGGATCAGCCGTGCTGACCGGCAGCGCAAATTCGAGCAGATCAGCCATCACAGCCCCAGTGCATCCCGCATCCGTTCGAAAAAGCCGCCATGATCGTTATTCTCATCCACCGAAACAGGTGAAAGCGTTTCGGCCAGACGCGCAAACAACTCCCGCTGCTCATCGGTCAATTCCGAATTTTTGGGAATGCGCACATTGACGGTGATGAGCATATCGCCGCGGCCGCCGCCCCGCAAATGCGGCACGCCCAGACCGCGCAGGCGCAGCACCTTGCCCGGCTGCGTGCCCGGCGGAATCCGCACCAGCTTGGGGCCGTCCAGGGTGGGCGCCTCCACCTCGGCGCCCATCACCGCCTGAGCGATATTGATGGGCAGTTCCAGCAAGATGTCATCATCCACCCGCCGAAAGAGCTTGTGCGGCTTGACGCTGAGAAAAACATAGAGATTGCCTGTCTGCCCGCCGCGCTGGCCCGGTTCGCCCTCGCCCGGCAGACGGATGCGGGTGCCATCCTGCACCCCGGCCGGAATCTTCACCCGCAGCCGCCGCGTCACCTCCACCTTGCCCGCGCCATGACACTCGCGGCAGGGCGTGGTTACGATCTTGCCCGTTCCCTTACAACGCGGACAAGTGGTGACGTTGACGAAGGCGCCGAAA
>JALSPL010000327.1 GCA_026985975.1 Anaerolineae bacterium
GTCATTTCCAGCACCCGGGCCATGCTGTCGCCGCTGATCAGCTTCAGCAAATGCGCCTCGTACAGCAACTTGGAGAGCCGGGGCGGGCCCAGGATCTCGAAGGCGATGCTCTCCACGCCATGCTCCCGCTGCAAATGTCGCATCCGGGCCAGCGCGCCTTCCCGCAGCACGCCCGCCCGATAGGTCGGCCCCAGCACCGATTGATCCAGGGCGCTGATGACATCGAAACCGGTATTGCCGCCCTGGATCTCCATGACGATGTAGTGGGCGATCTCCTCGGGCGTCACATACTCCATCTGATTGAGCGAGGTGATGGTGGAGAACTCCTCCAGGGCGAAGAGGCCGTTCTCGCCCGTGTCCACATACACGTTCTCCAGCACCTCGCCCGTGGGCTGGCCGAAATCGCCTTCGCCGGACAACGCTTCGTCCAGGGGGTAAGCCTCCTCGGGCGGACAATCGTACAACTCGATAGGGCGGCCGCGGCGCTTGATGGGCCCGTAACCTATCTGCGCCCAGCCGATGGCCGCAGTGGGCTTGATCTCCTTGACCACCTTGCGGGTGGGCGGGGTGCGGGCCAGCAGGAACATGAGCAGGCTGTGCGCGCCCGCCAACGCCGATTTGGAAAGCAGCATGGATGAGGGCTTCTCCTCGCCGTGGGTGTAGGGGATGTTCAGGCCCATGCCGCCGGTGCCGCTGGTGCCCACCTTGAGATAAACCCGCACGCCCTGCCAATGCTCGCCCGAGAACTTCATCACCTCGTTCAGCACCTGGATATGCCGCACCAGATGCGGAATGTAGGTGCGCAGCACGTGCTGCTCGGCCACTTCCAGATGCTTCTGCGGGTCCGAATCGCGCATGGCGTCCAGCAACTCGTGGCTGCTGGCGTAGATATTCTGATACGCGAACGCGGTGGCCGTGTTGATACAATCGATGATGCCATCCGGTTCGTATTGCCGCACAAAGCGGGCCAGAGTGGCGTTTTTCAGCATATCATCCTTGCGCTCCCCCACCATCGGTTGCAACAAATCAGAAATCAATTGCTGTCTGATTTCTCCATCCGCCAACATCTCCCCCCAACTCATATCTTTGTACGCCCACCGCACGAAGATATTGCCCCAACAGGCGCTGATGCGGGCGCCATCGGGCGCTTCTCGGGCCAACAACGCCGCCGTCGCCTCGGCGCTGGCCTGATCGATGGATGCAATCACCAGATGTGCTGGCCGATGCGCCAACAGGCGTCGGGAGATAGCTTTGCCGACCTGCCCGGCGCCGCCAAGAATCAAGAATGTACGTCCTTGAATTTCCATATCTGTCCTCCATTGGACTGACTTATTGGGTTGATGATGACATTTCAATCATACCACGATCGCCCCGCCCGCGCACATTCTCCGGCATTCCGAGGGCGGAAACAGATCCGTTTCAAAATGGGGGCGCGTCCATTTGCGTCCTCAGACCCGGCTGCGTCCACCGATTGAAATCAGGGCCACGGGCCGTTGGCCGCACATCGATCTGCACCGACGTTTTCCCCAGCTTTTGGACACGATAGAATCGTTCCCGCAGGGGGACGAGCGGCGGAACGCCTCCAGTTCCGAATTCATTCGGCAAGTTGCCCCCAAATTGAACCACACCCGTCGGGAGCATGAAGTTTGACATCGACAGCATTTTATTGCAAAATCAGAATAAGCGATGTTTTCCCCCACCTTCATTTCGCGACATCGTTCCCCCATGCCTCATCTCAAACTGACCGCCCAACAAACCGTGCCACTTCAACGCGCGTCCTTCACCATTGGCTCCGATCCCACCTGCGATTTGCCGCTCAGCGGGCGAAACGTCTTGCCGCGTCATCTCATCCTGCAATCGCGCGGCGATAGCTGGCAGGCGGCGACGCTGGCGCTACGCGCCCCGGTCTTCATCAACGACCGCCCGCTGACATCCCTCACCTTGCTGCAGGATGGCGACCGCATTCGGGTGGGCGATGTGACATTCATCTGGAAGGAGCAACAGGCGCCCGCCCAGACCGGCCCGTGGAAAGGACTGCTGCTGATCTTTCTGGCGGTGATGACCGCGATGAGCGCCCTGTTAGCCTGGTTCAGCTTCAATCATGTACAGCCGCCGCCCCCGCCCATGGCCATCACCACGCCCGCTCCCGAATCGGGCCTGCACCCACTGTTCGAGGGCGTCAGCCCGGAAGGCCATCCGATTTACAAGATCACACTGCCGCCGGCGCCCTGATGGCTGTACAGCGTCAGGATGACGGTCGGCCGGGCAGCAGTTGCAGAAGCATCTGCACAAAATCAAGAGAGAGCAGTCGCAGCAAGATGGCGGCTCCCAAATAAAGCGTTGCGGCAGCCGCCGAAGCCGCCAGAGCCAGCAAAAAGTTTGGGGGGACGATATTTCGGGCCAATAGAAAAGGGATCGCCAGCAGAAAAAGGCAGAGGAGCTTGAGCCAGGGAAATCGCAGGGCGTGACGCACCTGAGCGAAGAGCAGAAGCGCATACACATTCAGGCCAGCGGTCAGCGCCCAGGCTGTGCCCACTGCGCCGTAGCGCGGGGTCATAAACAACGCGCCGCCCCAGAAAACCACAGCGCCCGCCAGGATGGCCAGCAATTTCACACGCGGGCTCTGGTGCACGGCCGCGGCCACCGTGCCCACGCCCACCAGCACCAACGCCGGCAGCGAAAGCAGCATCACCCGCAACACCGTAGCCGCCTCCACATAATCGCCGCCCAGGATAAAGGGCAAAATCCAGTCGGCGGTGTATTGCACGGCGATGACGGCAACGATGGCCAACGCTGCGCCCCATTGCGTCAGCACTTGCAGCCAGCGCCCCACCCGCTCCTGCTGTCCCCCCTCATGGAATTCGGTGACAGTGGGCAGAAAGGAACGAATCAATTGATCGATGATGGTGAAAATCAGAAAGAAAACAGTCAGCGCCAGATCATAAAAAGACACCTGCGCCGATTGACCCGTCATCAATTGCACCATCAGCGTGCCGGTGCGGAAAAGCAAGATCAGACCCACATTGGTGGCCCAAAAGCCCAATCCCATGCGCAAATAGGGCTTGAGGAAAGAAAGATGCGGCTTCAGCGCCCGCCAACTGAACCAGTCGCGGGTCCACCACAGGGCCAGCGCCAGATAGATCACTTCATTGGCGGCGTAGGCGGTCATCTGGGCCGTCACGCTCCATTTTCCCGCCAACAACACCAGGGGCAACTGCGTCATCAATCGCCACGACAGCTCCATGGCCCATTTGCCCATCTCTTTGCGGGCGTATAGCAGATGAAAACTGCTCCAGGAGATGATGTGCAGGCCCGCTGACGCCGCAATCAAGAAAGATGGCCATCCCCGCAGCCAGGGCGCGATCATCGGCCCCACCACCAGCATCAGCGGGATCAGCGACAAGGCGATGATGAGACGCAGAATGAAGGCCTGCCCAAAAAGCTCACGCGCTGCGTCCGGCGCTTTTTCCGAAAGGGGAGGAATGTGCCGCCCGAACACCTCCAACCCGCCCAGATCGCCCACCCACCACAGCAGCAGCGAGATAGACATGGCCAGCGCAAACCGACCATAGTGCTCCGGCCCCATCCATCTGGGAACGATAATCGCCCACAACGCCCCTCCCATCAATTGAATGACCTTGTTGAGGGTGATCAAGGAGAGATTGCGGCCCATTTTGCGGGCTTCAACGGTCATGGTCTGAGTCACGGATGAGAAGGAGAGCAGCGCTCCCACAAAAAAGCCCGGCTCGAAAAGCCAGGCGGTGTACATCGTCAGAAGAAAAGTAGGGCGGGTGGGACTCGAACCCACAAGGGCCTGCGCCCGGCGGATTTTAAGTCCGCTGCGTCTGCCAATTCCGCCACCGCCCCACAATAGGGAACGATGCAGCGCTTTGCGTGGATAGCAAAATGATAACAGCCCCGGGCGCGATGGTCAAGAATAGAGGCCGGGGACAAAAAAGAACGCCAGGAGCAAGCCCGGCGTCCGAAAAGAGGCGACGGCGGGATTCGAACCCGCGATGGAGGTTTTGCAGACCTCTGCCTTAACCACTTGGCTACGTCGCCATACAGGAGTATTTTACGTCAGATTCAGCGTAATTGTCAAAACAAATCCGGCTCAACTGGATCTCACGGGGTCAGTTCAAACTCCTGACAAAGATTGACGAATGTTGACGAAAATAGACGAATTTCTTCGTCAACCTTCGTCCTTTCGTCAATTTTCGTCGGCATCCTGGATGACAGAGGATTCTGACAAGCTTCACTCCCTGAAATCCAAAAGAGCCACAAATCCCGCATTGCGTCAAAGACCCCGAAGGCTGTTCGGCCCCGGGGTCCCGGACGCAGGGAGCGCAACGCCCGGGGCGCAAAACCCGGGCGTTGTCATTGTCATCAGGATGCGGGCGTGGCCGCTGGCTGCTCCGCCGGAGGCGTGGGTTGGGCGGGCTGCTGCTGAAGCTGAATCGACAGATCCCGCACCACCTGTTGCAGATCAGCAGGCAGTGGCGGAATCATCTCGGGCGTCAGGCTCTTGGTGACGTCGGCGGCGGCCACCTGGGCGCTCAACCAATCGTTGAACGCCTGTTGGCGGCGGGTTTCCATCTCTTTCTCGTCCACCTGATGCTCGGGATCTTTCTCCTCCACCTGGATGATGGCGTAGCCATCGTTCATCTTGACGGGACCGCCAATCTGGCCCGGATCCAGCGAGAAGGCGACTTCGTCGAAGGCGTCGCCCATCTGGCCTTTGAACACCCAGCCCAGATCGCCGCCCTTCTCGGCGGTGGCCTCGTCATCAGAGACCTCTTTGGCCACGGTGGCGAAATCCTCGCCGCCCTCGATGCGGGCCTTGACTTCTTCCGCCTTTTTCAGGGCGTCGGCGTCGGCCTTATCGATGGCGTCCTGATCGGGCGAACGATCGACGCGAATCAGGATATGACGGGCGCAGACTTGTTCTTGATCGGGCTTGGCGTCGTAAACCTGAATGATGTGATAGCCGAAATCTGTCTTGACGGGCTGGCTGATTTCACCCTTCTCCAGTGCAAAGGCGGCCTTTTCGAACTCGGGCACCATCTGGCCCTTGCCGAAACAGCCCAGATCACCGCCATTGGGCGCGCTGCCAGGGTCCTCGGACACTTCTTTGGCCACAGTGGCGAAATCCTCGCCATCATCCACGATACGCTTACGAGCATCCATGATCGCCTTGAGAGCGTCAGCCTCGCGTTTGACCAGGGGCACTTCCGGCTCGGGCTTGATAAGGATGTAGCGCGCTTTCACGGCCTCGGCCGTTTTGTCGAATTCCAGCGGCGCGTTCTGTTGCAGTTTATCTTTCATCAAGAAGGTGGCGAAAAGATCGCGAAATTCCTCCTCGGTCAGACTGCCCTTGTTGGCCATGTTCTGTACATAATCATTGTAACGTTGCGTGAATTCGTCCTCGGTCATGGCGGGCTTCGTATTGGTCACGGTGTCCGAAGCGCCGGCGTTGGCCTGATCCGCCTCGCGATCATAACCGAATTGGCGCTCGATCTCAGCCTGCACTTCTTCGGGCGTGACCGTGGCGTCATATTGCGGCGCCAGTTGATGCACGACAGTCTCTTCGATCATCCTGTCCAGGACGGTGTAAGCAAGCTGTTGGGGATCGGACAGTTGATTGTAAAGCGGTTGAATGCTGGAAATAAAGGGATTGGGCCCGCCATTCGCAAACTGCTCGCCAAATTGCAGATATTGGTTGATCTGGGAAACCAGGTTGTCCTGCTCGAAACGCAGACGCCGCTTGAAAGCCTCCTGGGATATCTTATCGCCATTGACAACAGCCACCGGTTTGTTGGGCTTGAGCACATATTCATTGATAGCGCCCACTGCGATAAGAATTGCGACCAACGCCAGCACAATGCCCAAACCCAAATAAATGCGACGCTGGATTTCCTGCTCGTGGCGGCGACGGCTGGCGTGACGCCGCGGCTGCTCGTGCTTGAGATCGGCAGGCTTTTTCTCTTTCGTCTTTTTTGCCATTACTTTTACCTCAACAAGGGGATAAATAAAGCAAGGCATAGGAAATCAGCTCCTATGCCTCACGCATCTGTCGAAAATCAATGATGATTGGATCCAATCATCTTTTTACTACTGGCCGTTTGGCGAGCCTCAGGAGCCGAAACGACGGATGTGCTCGGCAGTGTAGGGCAGCAAGGCCAGGAAGCGGGCCCGCTTGATGGCGATGGCCAGGCGCCGCTGATGCTTGGCGCAAACGCCGGTGCGGCGACGGCTCAACATTTTGCCGTAAGGGCTGATGTAGGGCAGCAATAGCTCCGGCTTCTTGTAATCGATGTAATCGGTCTTTTCCACGCAGAACTGGCACACCCTGGCCCGGCGGGTGCGGGATTGGCGGCTGCGGGGAGCGGGACGGGAGCGCTGCGGCGAATAGGAGCGCCGTGCAGGTGCGGCGGGCGCAGCTTGCTGCTCGGGGGCGGCGGCAGCGGGAGTTTCTTCGGAAATGGGTTGTTTTTGTTCTTCTGCCATCTGTATTTACCTCGTCAATCAGGTTAAACGCCCGAAAAGGCGCTGTGTTTATCAAAAAATAGTCGTGCGTTAGAAGGGAAGATCGGGGCCTTCATCCTCATCTGCAAAGGATGAAGCATCCGGGCGCTGGGAGCTGTGGTTACGCTGATCCAGAATGAGCATTTCATTGGCCACAATCTCTGTGCGATAATGCCGACAGCCGTTTTCATCATCCCAGCTTCGAGACTGCAAATGCCCTTCGACATACACGCGGGAGCCTTTGCGCAGAAACTGGTTGCAGATCTCGGCAAGATTATTCCACGAGACCACGTTGAACCACTCGGTCGCTTCGCGACGATCGCCGTCGGAGGTGACCCAGGTGCGGCTGGTGGCGACGCTGAAAGTGGTAACCGGCTTGCCGCCAGATGTGTAACGCATCTCGGGATCGCGCCCAAGATTGCCGATAATCATCACTTTGTTCAAGCTCCTGGTCATTTTTACCTTCCTCACTAAACGCTTGGTTACGAGACCCACTCACTCAACAGCGGGCAATTTAGTGGTCATCTAAAAATAACTTCCCTTTCTACGTCATTTCGACGAGCGAAGCGAGGAGAAATCTCCCCGGTTGCAAGCGTCCCCCCTTCCGCAAGGGGATGTTTTCGCTTCGACATGACGTAAGAAAAGTGTGTTGATTTGGGAAAAGGGAGATAATCCTTAGACGTTCACTTAGCGATCTTGTTTGCGAATAATCAACTGACGGATGATGTCCTCGCTAATGCCCATGGCCCGAGTGAGCTCAGACACTTTGGAGCCATCCATTTTGAAATCGAACTGGATGTAGGTGGCTTCCAGTTGTTTTTGGATAGGATAGGCCAACTTGCGTCGTCCCCAGGGAACCGCCTGGATTTCCTCCCCTCCCAGGGATTGAATGTGCTCTTGCAGCCATTGAGAGGCTTTTTCGACGCCTTCCTCATCCAGATTCGGATGGAAAAGAGTCACCATTTCGTACTCAGTCATAGATTTTTCTCCTTTTCTATGGATTGAATAGTCACAGGTCAACCTCGAAAGCGAGGGGCCCATGACAGAAAAGATTTTCAAGGGAACAGATGTATCCCTTTTTTCGTGACAACCGAACAATTATGCCACAAAAAAGCGCCCTCTCACAAATTCAGATGCGAAAAAATCCCATATCTTCTGAATGGCCGTCGTCAGGGAGCATGAAAACGGCCGTCCAAATTGCATTTCCGCCCCGATTTCAGTTATAATACCGAAGGTATCGGGGCGTGGCGCAGTCCGGTAGCGCGCACGGTTCGGGTCCGTGAGGTCGGAGGTTCAAGTCCTCTCGCCCCGACACATTAACACGGGAGCCATCCATGCGGACGGCTCCCGTTTTTTATCGGCGGCGTGGCGGGCTCAGACGGTTGGCGCGGTGACGGCGGATGACGCATTCACCCGCAGGGAAAGCAATGCAGCCAGACCCAACAGATAAATGACGATAGCCAGGGCCATGACCAGGGAGAAGCCGATGGTCTGAGCCAGCATCACAGAGAGGATGGAGCCCACCACCGAGGCGAAGCCATTGACGCCCCAGGCCCACGGCGTCAGGGGGTCGTTCACCCGGGCCACCAGCCGGAAGCCCAGGGGGAAGGGCATGCCCATGAGCAGGCCCAGGGGGGCGATGAGCAGAATGGAGAAGAGGATGCGGGCGGGCGTGGACCAACCCAGGCCCCATTGCAGCACAGGCGGCAGCATGAAGATGTAGACCGCCATGAGTACGGCCAGCGCCGGAATGATCCAGCGCAGCACGCGACGAGGATCGGTGTTTTGTGGCGCCAGCTTGCTGGAGAGATAGCTGCCCAGGCCGCTGAAAAGCAGCAATGAGAAGAGCACTACCGATAAGGCAAAAGTGGGATGTCCCAGGAAGAGGATAAAACGCTGCATCAGGCCGATCTCGATGAAGATGAAGCCCGTGCCCAGGGCCACGAAGTAGAGCAGGAAACGTTTGGCGCCGCGGGTGTTGAGCCCGTCGCGGCGGAAGCGCCACAAAGGCCAGATGATCAGCGCCGTTGCCAGAATCAGCGCCTGGATGAGCAGGATGGTGAGGGTGAGTTTGCCGCTGCGGAAGGTGCCGAAGTTAGTCCAGCCGTAATACTCGAAGAAGAATGGCTTGTCGTCATCCGTGGGCGAGACGTCCAGGGGATAGCTGTCATAAAAAGCCTGCTTATCGTCGGCGTTGAAGAAATCGACGAAGGGGTTGCCCTGGGCGTCCAACATGTCGGGCGCATAGAGCACATCGAAGTAGAGCGGCCCGGTGATCTCGCGGATACGGGCGATCTCATCGGCGGTGAAAGGCGCTTTCTTCATGATTACATTGGAGGTGTCGCCCGCCCGCACTACGATGAAATGCTGCGAGGGATCGGTGACGCCGATCTCGGCAAGGGCGGCGGAGCCGATGGTGACCAAGCGCAGGGGCTGGCCCGGCGGATCGAAATACCAACGCCCGATGGCCAACATGCCGTTATCGGAAAGATGGCTGATGTAATCCCGAAACGCGTCCTGGGTGTAGAGATAGTTTTCGGTGAGACTGTAAGCGCCGGCCGCGGCCGCGGCCCAGGTGTCCACCTGCGAAAACTGGATGACATCGTAAACGTCTTTGGATCGGGCCACGAAGTTGCGGCCCTCGGCCACTCGCACATCCACGTTGGGGATATCGCTGTAAAGCCCGCCCGAGTATTCCCGATACTGGTTCTGCATGATGCCCACAGTCAGGGGGTTGATCTCGGCGGCGGTGACCCGCTTGGGCCGGTTGTACCAGGCCACCAGCACGTCGATGCCCCCGCCCGGGCCGATAATCAGCACATTGGGCTTTTCTTGCAGGCGATAAACCAGGCTGCTGGGCAGGGCGTTCACCCACTGAATCTCCTCCCGCGTGCCTGTCCAGTGGTTGATGGCGGTCATGGCGGCGGCGTCGATGGTGATGAACTTCTGTTCGGAGAGCGGGCCTTTATAAGCGCCGCTCAGACCCCAGGCCTGTCCCTTCATCCCCGGTTGCGACATTACATCGATACGGCTGAAAGGCGTCCAGCCGGTAAACTCCAGAGTGACATCGGGAAAGTCCTGCTTGTCGTAGGCGATGTGCAAGGGTTTGCTGGGTGGAATGTAGAGTCTGAAAATCTTGTCTGCGAAGGGCAGAATGATAGCCATCAGCAACAGTGTGTAAAGGGCGAGGCTGAGGGGTCGGGACCAGACGCGTCGGGCCTCCGGGCTCACAGCGAAGCTGAAGGCCAGAGCGGCCAGGCCGGCGGCGATGCTGGCCAGCACCACCACCTGCTGGCCCGAAAAAGCGTAGAGAGCCAGCACCACCAGAAAACTGCCGATGCCGGCGCCGATGAGATCGGAAAAATAGAGTTTGCCCACATCCTGCGACCACACGGAGAAAGCCCGGCCCAGCGTCAGCCCGGCAAAGAAGAAGGGCACAACGATGACCGCATAGTACAGTCCCATGTACAACACCAGCTCGATGGTGGCGGCCTGCGGATTCGTCGTGCTGGGCAGCAAGGGTTTCAGGGGATCCAGCGGGATGTGCACCATCACGAAAAAGGCGACGAGGACGCTGATGCTGTAAAGCAGGGTGCTGCGGGTGAGCTTGGCGTAGATATCACCCTTGAACGCGTCGCGGCGCACGGCCAGCCATGAGCCGCTGGCCCCAAAACCCAGCAGCGCCGTGCTGATGATCATAAATCCGAATTGATACCACAGCGACACGCTGAAAACACGCGTCAGAGCAATCTCCAGCACCAACGTGCTGAGCGCAATGAGAAAAATGCCCAGATAGAGAGGAAGATGGCGTCGGAAGGACACAGGCGACTCCTGTAAGAAAACAAGGTGCAATGCACCCTTATGCGAAGATGCAAAAAAATCGGCGGCCCTGCAAACGCCAGGACACACCGATGGCTATTTTAGACCGGTTAGAGGGGGATGTCAATCTCGGGCGTCCAGCCATTGCCGCCATAACGCCTCTTTTTCCCGATCATCCAGTTCCAGAAAATCCTGATCCCGGGCCGCGGCCTGCGCCTCCAGCGCCAGCAGCGCCTTGCGCAGGCGAGCCGTCGCGGCCCGCAGCGCCGCCTCTGCGTCCAGATCCGCCACCTGCGCCAATTCGACCAAGACCAGCAGACGACGGCCCAGCTCTTTCTCGGTCAACGGCTCCGGTTCGGGCAGGGGATAGCCCACCCGCGAGAGGCGGGAAACGGTGGTTTGGGCCTTGGCCAGCGCTGGCAGCGCCGCGGCGATGCCGTCCAGCAGCGTTTTCTTCTTCTCAGCCTCACCGTTTTGCTTGCGCTCCTCGCGTTTGATAGCCTCCCAGTTGCGGGCCACATCATCGGCGTTTTGCACGCTGACATCGCCAAAAACGTGGGGATGACGGCGGATGAGTTTCTCCACCACATGCCGGATCACGTCCGCCAGCTTGAATTCCCCCTCTTCGGTGGCGATCTGCACGTGCAGGGCCACCTGAATCAGCAGATCGCCCAACTCCTCCTTCAAGGCGTCGCTATCCTCCGCATCCAGCGCATCCAGCACCTCGTAAGTCTCTTCCAGCAGATAAGGACGCAGACTCTGATGGGTTTGCTTACGATCCCAGGGGCAGCCGTTTGGCGCCCGCAGATGGGCGATGATCTCCTGTAAATCAGCATAGGTGGCGGCGTAAGACAGGGGCGGAACCCAGAGCGTGGTCAGATCATCCAGCGCATCGCTCCGATCCAGCTCGTAGAGCGGCATCTGTTGCAGCCGCAAATCAAGCGATCCCGCGCCGGAGATGAGCGTGACAGGATGATCATCGGGATAGGCGTTCATCAGCGTCAATTTGACATCGCCCGCCAGCAAACGGCTGTAGAGCTGGGGGACCAACAAGCCCATGCCCTGCGAACCGCGAGGATGATGGGTCTCGGCCAGGGTCTGGGCGTCCACCACTTGCACGCCGCGGATGGGGTCTTCGTTCAGGGCGGCGAAGGTGGGTTCCAGAAAGCTGACAGCGGGATGGATGGTGACGGGGATATCGAGCGCCGCCGCCTGCTGCCGAATGAGTTGCGGCGTGATCTCGGCCACGGTTGGGTCGCCGGGCACGGCGTAGATGACGTCGCCCTCACGGCCGCGGGCCACGACATCAGCGGCGATGGCGGCGTAAACCGCAGCGAAATCCTCATGGCTTTCATAAAGATGATCATAGCTGTGGACGACGGTCTGGCGAGCGACTTCAGCCACGGCGGGGTGCTGGCGGGTGCGCACCCAGATTTCGGATGACGATTTGATGAGGGACCAGGCTTGCCGGGTGATGAGTTCAGGATCGCCCGGCCCCAGGCCGATGATATGAATCATAACTGCTGCTCACTGTGAATAGAATGACTGGACACTGGCGTTTTTTGCTTTGAACTCAATTTCAACCCGGAATGTTACTGATAATCTCTTCCCGGGAGACAAAAATGGACGAATGTAGACGAAAAGTGACGATTCTTTTTCGTCAATCTTCGTCCTTTGGTCTATTTTCGTCAGATCATTGGTAACTGCTAAGGTAGCCTGCCTGAGCGTCATTTGCGCCTTGAGTCGGATACTTTTTTAGCCATAGCGTCAATCGTAAAACGTCAAACGTCATCATCTTGTATTGAAACGCCTCCTGTGACAGCGCTTTCTGACGTTTGACGCATGACGTTTGAAGAATTTTTGCAGAAGTCATCATGTTTTTCAATGGCGTACCTGCGCATACGTAAGCAGTCACGATCATTGGATATGATGCGTACGAAGCCAGGCGCAATTTCATTTTCGCCAGACTCCAGTAGAATGATTTATCCCGCATTATACGTCAGCTTCGGCGTACATAAAGAAAGGCGGAGCCTTTCGACTCCGCCCTGTACGAGAAATGGCGATTGCGCTCAATGTGATTCTTGCAACACCCAAAGCTGGTTGGCCAGTTTTGCGCCCACAAAAATCTGACTGCCGGCATCGTCGACAGCGACGCCAAAGGGGCCCCTGCCCACAGGGATGTTTTTGACGATGACATTGGTGGGAGCGTCCAGCACCGAGACGGAATTGGATTGCATACTGGGAATGAAGACATGTCCGGTGCGGGCGTCTATGCCAATGCGCCCGGATGCGTCGTCGCCGATATCAGGCAAAGCCACAGTGGCGATACGCTTCAGTCCCCGAGCAGTCACGTTAAACACGCCCAGCCTTGCGCCAAAACCAGGCCCGCGATAAGTGACATACAACCGGGCGTTATAGCGATTGTAAGCCAAGGCGTATACCGAACCGACGACATCCTGCGTGTTGACGCGATAGCTGTCGAGAATGCTCCAGGTGGTGGCCGAGACAACGGTGACGGCATTATGATCGCGTGAGCCGACATAGACGCGATTGTTCGTTTCATCCACCGCCAGCCCAAACGCCCCGCCTGCTACGCCGATTCCGCGCAGTCGGGTGTCGCTGGCGCCGTCGATCTCCTCCAGGCGGTTGCTGTCGTGAGCGACGACGTAGATGCGGTTGGAGGTCTGGTTCACTGCGATATAGGTGGGAAAATCTCCGACGCTTATTCTTTTGATGACGCGATTCCCGGCGCCGCCGATGACCGCGATCTCGTTACTAAGGGGGCAGGCCACATAGATTTTGTTGGTGCGGGCGTTGACAGCCACGCCAAAGGGCCGCTGACACACGGGGATCGTGGCCACATGGTGATAATCTGTCGCGCTGAGCACCAGAACGTCGCCGCTGTCGCGGTTGGTGATGTAGAGGGAGTTGTTGGCGGCGTTCAAGGCGAGATCGTTGGGAGTGTTGAGCCCGGAAACGCCAGCATTGTGAGGCGTGATCAAAACCGGTCGCGGCGTGGGCGTGGGCGGAACGGGCGTCGGCGTGGGAGGCGCAGGCGTAGGCGTGGGGGGAATGGGTGTGGGCGTGGGGGGAACCGGCGTAAATGTCGACGTCGGGTAGGCGGCGCTGACGCCGACGTTGGTGATGATGGGCACCCAAACCTGGTGGGGCATCCCGGCAGGCGGGCCTGGCGTGGGCGTCGGATCATCAATGGCCCCCTGGAGTTGCAAGGTTCCGCAGCGGGTGTGCACATACATGGTGAAATCTTCGCCGGCATGACCGCCCGGATAGGTGTAGACGTAACCGCCGTCCTGTTTATGCCAATAGGGCTGATACAATGTCCACGTCACTGGCCCGGAGTAGGCTTTGATGGTGAAAGTAGTGGAACGCTGCCAGGGCAAGGCATTTACAGACCACACATGAGCGTCATCCCAGAGCGGAATGCTGTAATCCCGTCCCCAGATATTGAATTCCAACCGACTGGAAGCGTAGCAACCCTGAGGCAGTACAGGCGTGGGCGTCGGCGTGGGCGTATTGCAGGGACAGCCGGGCGTCGACGTGGGCGTCAGCATCGGCGTTGGGGTGGGGGTGCTGGTGGGCGTCCACGAGGGGTTGATGGTGGGAGTGTTGGTGGGCGTCTGCGACGGATTTACCGTGGGAGTGCTGGTGGGCGTCACGGATGTCTGCCGATTCTTGAAACGCACCTGTGTGCAGTTGCGCCCGCTGAAGACCGTCACTTCAAATCGCTCAGAGGTGACCGGCTCCCAGCCGCTCTGCATTTCTTCCCACACCTCCCACTGACCAGGCGCCAATCCCTGGAACTCGAAGTAACCGGAGCCGTCGGTCTGGGTGATGTATTCAGGATTGGGATTACCTGCGGGGCGGACATGGATACGCCAGTCGGGCAGTCCGACATGCAAATCATCCACTTTGTAGCCGCTGATGCAGCCGGGCTCGCCGCTGGGCGGTCCCACCGTCACGACCTCGTCATCACTATCCACCACGGGATTGTTCTCATCATCGAAACCCGAGGTGATGGCGACGTTGGTGTGCGTATCGCCCTCGCGACCGCGGACAATCTGTTGGAAGGTGCAGGCGTAGCTGCCGCCAACGGGGATAGTTTGAGGCAAAACGCAGTCCCCCATACCGTTCAAGTCACCATAAACCGAGTCGGCCAGCGTCAGAATATCGATAGGATCAGCGGGACTGGTGTTGCTGATGGTGATGGTGAAAGAAACCACACCGCCCGGCTCGGGCACGACGCTGGGGCTGGCGGTTTTCGTCAGCACGATGGTGGGCAGCACATCGGTGATGAAGACGTCGGCGTCGTCATTGGCGCTGACGCCGCTGCCATCATCATCTGTGCCCGTAGCTGCCACAATATCGGTTTCCACATCCCCGGCATTGCCGCTAACCGTGGCGGTGAAGTGACATTCATAGGATGCGCCCACAGCCAGCGTCTGAGGAACCGAGCAGTTTCCCTGCCCGTTCAAATTGCCGTGGATGTCATCCGTCAGGGTTTCGATGGTGACTTCGTCGGCGGGGCTGGTGTTGGTGATGATGACGCTAAAGGTGACAGGACCGCCCGGTTCCGGCAGGCTGGTGGGATTGGCGGTCTTGGTGAGAACGATGGATGCGGGCACGTCGGTGATGTTGACAGTTGCGTCATCGCTGGCGTGGACATCGTTGCCGTCGTCATCAGTGCCGGTCACAATGGCGATATTGGTTTCGCTGTCACCGGCATTACCGGTCACTGTTGTCGAAAAACTGCATGTGTAGGACGCCCCCGCGGCCAGCGTTTGGCCCACTGCACAGTTGCCGCGACCGTTGAGATTGCCGTAGATGGAGTCGGTGAGCGTATCGATGGTGATGCTATCGACGGCGCTGGTATTGGTGATGCTGAAGGTGAATGTGACGATGCCGCCCGGTTCGGGCACGCTGGTGGGATTGGCGACTTTGGTCAACGCCAGTGAGGAGGGTGAATCGATGATGCTGACATGGGCGCTGTCGCTGCTCTGCACCGGATTGTTCAGCGTATCGGCCCCGGACGCCGTCACGATATCCACCTGAAAATCGCCGGGAACGCCAGTGTAGTTGGTGATGAATTCACATTGATAGGCGTGGCCGGCTGCAATGGTCTGGGGAACGGAGCAGGTGCCCTGTCCGTTCAGATCGCCGTACACATCATCCGTCAGGGTGTCGATGGTGACGGCCCGGCCGCTGGTGCTGGTGTTGGTGATGAGAATCGTAAAGATCACCAGGCCGCCCGGCTCTGTCAACTGCACCGGATCGGCGGTTTTGGTCAGTTGGATGGAGGAGACGGGGCTGATGATGTTGACGGTGGCGGTGTCACAGTCTCCGACGGTGGCGCCGTTTTCATCCGTGCCGATGGCGGTGACGGTGTCCGTCTCGCTATCGCCCGCCACGCCGGTGATATTCTCGGTGAATTGGCATTCATAGAAATGACCGGCAGCAATGGTCTGAGGCACAGAACAAGTCCCCTTGCCGTTCAGATCGCCGTAAATGGTGTCGGTCAGCTCGTTGATGGTGATGCCGTTGACCTGGCTGGTGTTGTTCACCCGTACGGTGAAGGTGACCGGGCCGCCGGGCTCCTCGATGGAAGTCGGATCCGCGGTCTTGGTGACGACCACAGCCGAAGCCACGCTGGTGATGGTGACAATGGCTGTGCCGTCGCCAGAGACAGGCTCGCCGTCATCATCCGCACCGCTGGCAGTAACGGTGTCGGTGTGACTGTCACCGGCGTCACCGCTGACATGGGCCACGAAATTGCAGTCATAGGTCTGACCGGGCTGCAAGGTGAAGGGAACGGCGCAGGTGCCCTGACCATTCAGATCGCCGAAAACATTATCACTCAGGCTGTCAATGGTGACAGCATCGGCGGTGCTGGTGTTTTCGATATGCACCGAGAAGGTGACATCGCCGCCAGGGACGGGAACGGTGGTGGGATTGGCGCCTTTGGTAACGACGATGGAGGAGGAGGCGTTGGTGATGGTCACGGTGGCGTCATCCGAACCACTGAGTGACGCCCCATCATCATCCGTGGCGTTGGCGGTCACTGTGTCGGTCTCGACATCGCCATTATTGCCGCTGACCGTGGCGGAGAACTGGCAGGTGTAGCTGCCTCCGGCCGGGATGGTCTGGGGCACGGCGCAATCGCCCTGACCGTTCAAGTTGCCGTGAATGGAGTCGGAGAGGGTGTTGATGGTGATGCTGTCAGCAGAGCTGGTGTTGTTGATCTGCACGGTAAAGGTGACCGGGCCGCCCGGCTCGGGCAGGCTGGCGGGGCTGGCGCTTTTGAGCACCTGCATGGAAGAGGGCGCATTGGTGATGGTCACCGTCGCGTCATCCTGTCCGCTCACCTGATTCTGATTGCTGTCGGTTCCCGAAGCTGTCACCACATCGGTTTCAGTATCGCCGGCATTCCCGGAAACGGTAGCGGTGAATTGACAACTATAACTGCCGCCAGCGGGGATGGTTTGCGGCGTTGCGCAATCGCCCTGACCGTTCAAATCGCCATGAACCGAGTCGTTAAGCGTATCAATGGTAACGGAGGCTGCCGCACTTTGGTTATCGATGGTGACTGTAAAGGTGACTGTGCCGCCCGGCTCGGGCAGGCTGGTGGGATCTGCAGTTTTGGTGACGGCGATAGTGGCGGCCTGGGGTGCGTAGCCGAAGTCGGCGTCCAGATATTCGCTGGGTTCAGTGGGCAGATTGACGCCCATGGGAGTGGGGCCATAGGTGCCGTCACTGGTGAGATCATAATTCTCCAGCGGACCGCCCGCGTCGAAATTGGTGCTGTCAATTTCAACCCAATAGAAATTAACGCCGTCCAGCTGATCAAACAGATACCATCCTTGTTCGGTGGCGGGGGTGTCGGGATTGTCTCCCGTCGTCTTTTGGTCAATCAAAGTATCCAGGCTGGGGTTAAAAACGCCATCGCCGTCATCCAGCCATAAGTTGACCAGAACGCCATCGATGCCGCTTTCGCCTGCGTCCTGATTACCGTCACGATTGCTGTCCAACCAGACGTAATCACCGATAGTGGAGACTCCCAACGGAGAATGAGGCCCGGCCAAGCCGGATCCTGGCTGGGTCTGGGTGACAGCCGCGGTGGGTTGAATCAGCAATGATGCCAAAGCAACGACAAAAATGACGCTGAGGAGAACAGCTACAACCAGATGAATGCGGCGTTTCGTGTGTGTAGGGGGAATCATCATCGCCTTCACTCCTTTACCACAAGGGGTAAGAAAATCTGCTGATCGGGCGACAGTGCGTTCACCGGGAGTGAAAGCGCCGGATCGCCCATTAATAAAAAGGTGTCAACTAGATCGAGATAACTTTGAGAGGGGGCGTTGGCAGCCAGATAAAGTTTGCCGGCAGTGGCGGCCGCCCCGAGTTCCTGACCAGAACCATGAAAGACGGAAAGGAAAAAGCCTTTCTCAAGATAATCATGGCCGGAACTGAGACCGTAACCGGTGGGCGCCCAACTGGCAATGGCGCCGTTGTCCGCCAGACGCATGCCAGCTTCGCTGGTGGATTGATCGCCGCGTGCGGGTTCGATAAAGTAGCCTTCGTTGCAGGTCATGGGTAACATGATGGGAAATTTACGACCATTCTGCATTTGTGATGCAGCCGTTACATCCCAAATGCGTTCTCTGGCCCAGAAAGTCTTGGCGCCGTGGCCGATGAAACTAACGAAGAGAGCGCCCTGATCATCCAGAACATGCTGCATTTTCTGCCGACAATCCGGGCCCGAGTTGCAGGTGCGGTCGAGATAAAGCTTGGTGCGAGCGTACTGCCCGGGGATGAGCTTGGTGGCGTTGGTCGGTGGATCGATGTAGCCGTCGGCGATGGCGTCGGAGAGTTCGTAGAAATTCCCGCCGCCGCCTTCCAGATTATCGGTGACGAAGAGGATGTTACGGGTCCAGGCGTCATCGACCGTGGTGCGCTCATACGTCAGGATTTTATCCACCATGGCCGCGGTTTCAGCCGCTGTGTTGGCGGGCAGACGCCCGATGTGCATGTCTGGCAGAATATCGTCGGCGGTGATGGCAACGAAACGATTATCAGTAGCCGTTTCGCCCAGGGTGGGGTCCACCATGTCCAGATAAGGTGGCAGGAAGGTGTCGGCGCTGGTGCTGAGATAATGCCTCATGTCATACGTGCCATCCCCCACCAGCAGGACAAAGCTGGGGGCGGGAGGCTGCCAGTGTGCGTAGGCGTAGGCCAAAAAATCTCTGATAGCCTCGGCGGACATCATGCCATAGCCGAATTCGTCGTAAACATCCTGCGTGCTGACAGCCATCACCCGATAGCCTTGCGCCGATCGATGGTCGAGCAGGGGCCTGATGGCCTCACCGAAATCGGGATGGAAGATGACGATGTAGTCTGCGCCATTCTCCGGCGAGGCCAGGGGGACCTTGCCGGTCTCCTTCTGCTGGATGGCCAATGGTTTCCGGCGCTGGCCTCGGGCCTGGGCCAGGTATTTTCGGGAGGTCGCGGTTGTGTCGCCAAACTGCAATCGATACTGCCCGCCGCCCATATCCACGGCCTGCCAGCCGGTCAGGCGATGGGTGTGGACAGGATCGCTGATATCGTACAGCTCCAGATCGGAAGAAGTGAAGCCATCCACCTGATAGCGCCAGGCTCCAGCCTGTTCGCTGCCGAATTCGAGCCTGTTCTCCCGGGCCAGCAAGATGCGATGGTAGGATAGCTGAATCCAATCTACATAGATCTGATCGATGGTCTGTCCGGGATCGTCATTCATCAATTCGATACGAACGACGTTGTCGCCAGAGTGCAGATAACTCTGAGAAAAAGAAAAGGTTTTCTCAAAGACAGTGCGTCCCTGCCAGACGTCATCTTTTATCAAATGTCCGTTCACATACAGACGCAGATGATGTTGGGCGTTTGTATTGCCGCCCAACGCCAGGGCAATTTCAGCCTGATGGGAACCATATGCCAGGTCTGAAAGCGTCAGCGTGTAATCATAGTGATGGGTTGCTCCCTGCCCATAAACATCAAGACGGCTACCATACCAATGATCATAGCCTTTTTCCATGGGAAGCCCGGGAACATAAAACCGGTTCTCCTCGCTGAGAATGCTGGTCTCATAAGAGGTGACAGCAGTTGTATTGGGTTGACTGCGGCGATCGCTCATGCGAAGGCCAAATCCATTGCCATAAGTCAGCCAATAGACATTGGCGTCGGTATAGCGGGTGTCGACACCCTGGCCATAAAACAAAAGTGCATCTCCCTGATCAAGACGAGAATTCTCCTCTCCGGTTACGGTTATCGCCACTTCTTTTCCAAAATTGAATAATTTCAGGGTGCGGGGATCTAATGTATCCACCGGCAAGCCTGCATCACGCAGATCCTGATAGCTGAGCTCGTAGACGCCTGGCTTGTCCACCAAGATGCGCCAGGCGGGCGTTGGCGGCGTCCAGACGCCGATTGCAGGAGAAATGACGTCAGGCTGCGCCCGAAAGGAACGGGCTTCGTCGTAGTTTGCCAACAGTTCCCGGAAGATAGCCTCATAGGAGTCAGGTTCGGGGATGCTTGCGCCCGCTTCGCCGCCCTGAAAACGCACATGCACCTGCATTCGCCTGACGAAAAGCGCTTGACCGGTGAGAGGATCTTTCTGTACAGCAGGGACTTCCAGGCGTACGATGCGTTGTGAGCGCATGAAGCCCAGATCAATCACCTGCGCTTTGATCATGTCATTGGCGGCCGACTGAGGAAAGGATGCAGACAACGCGTCGCAGAGCAGGCCGATATCTCCCAATGATTCCGCGTCCAACGGCTGGACGGTGACGGAGACAAGCGCCCGCGGCGGCGCTCCCAGCAGCAACGAACGCAGGGGCGCAGCGCCATTGCCGAGAACCAGACGCTGACAGGAGACGCCACCCACCTTGTCGGAGACAAGCCGATAGGAATCAAAGCTCAGGCGCAAGGTCAGGCCCGTGGCGTCGCTTTGCAGCGCCTGCACAGAGGGGCGTGACGGGCCTTCGGCCTGCGCGGGCGTAAGCTGCAACAGGGAGAGGAGAAAAAGAGAGATGACAAAAACAACAAATCTTCTCATGGTCAAGGCGCGGAATTTCAGCGAGCGGGGGGAGATGAAAGCAAAACAGGATGGGAGCGAAGTCCGACAGCGCCTCTGGGTCGGGCGTCCATCTCCGCCAGCAGCGCAGCGGCGCTGACAAGAAGCGCTCTGAACGCTTTCAAAACGATACCCGAAATGCGTGGCAAATGGGCAGGTTTCGAGTGACTAAGCTCTCGAAACCTGCCCATTTTCTGTCCCATGGGAGGATTCGCGCACGCCGGCTAGCGGTGCGCTGCTCTCCCACTGCGGATGGTGATCCGGACGCTGCCTTCGTTGACGATGCGGCCATCCATCAGGACCGCCTGCAGGATGTAGCGGTAGACGCCTGGGGCAAGATCAGCAGCGGTGATGCCGTATTCGCCGCCATGATCCATACCCGACCAGCGAGCCGGAACAAAGGCCTCCTGCACGACTTCAGCCTTTGCGCCCAGGCCTTCCTGACGCAGCACCTGGAAGCCCAGAATGTTCAACTCGCTGACCGTCTCCCAGTTCAGAGTTACATCCCGATCTTCAACTTCCGCTGAGAAATCGACGACAAACAGCCCTGTGGGTTTCAGGATGACCACCGGGGCGTCGCCCGATGTCTGTCCCTGTATGGCGTCCAGGGATTCATCAGGCGGAAGCGGACCGTTGGGGCCATCGGCATCGGCCATGACGCCTGACGCCGTGGCCGTATTGAGGGTGAGACCGTCGGGCTCGTTGCCGGTATCAGCCAGCGTGGTGAACCAGACCGTTACGGTGACCGTATCGCCGGGAGCGATGTCGCCCACCTGGGCGGTGAGATCGCTCCAGTCGATCTGGCCGTCATCGTTGTTGTCGTCGGAAGGCGGGTTGGCGTAATTGCCGTTGGCTCCGTAGCTGAGATAGGTCGTGTCGTAGGTGTCGGTCAGGGGCAGCACGGCCAGCCAACTGCCGCCGGTGTTGGTGATGGCGATGGTAAAGCTGATGGGATCGCCCACGCGAATGTCACCCTGGGTGTTCAGCTTCTTGGTCAGCGTGTAGCTGGAAGTGACGTAGAAGCCGAAGTCGATGTTGGGGTTATTTTCACCCGCTCCGAGCGTCACCGAATAATCATGCGTGGTTTCATCGCCGTCCGAGTCGACGGCGTCATCGCTTCCGACTTTAGCGGGACTGGGCGTCCAGTTCGCCAGCGGGCCGCCAGCCTGGAAGTTGCTGGCGTCCACGGTAACGGTGTAAACGTCTGCCACCAGGTCGGTGAAGGTGTAAACGCCGTTGGCGTCGGTGGTGGCGTGCAACGTCACGCCGTCGGTCAGGGTGAGCGCAACGCCCTCGATGCCGGGCTCCCCTGCATCCTGAATGCCATCGTGGTTCTTATCCCACCAGACCAGATCGCCCAGGCTGCCCAGGTTGGCCGTGGGCACGAAGCCGAAGTCCACGGTCATATTGCCCGAATCATCCCGGTTGCCGTCCTGATCGGGACTGCCATCCGCGAAGTTCTCGCCGGTAGGCTCGCCCCCCACGCTCAGGGTGACGACGCCGCTGCGGAATTCGCCGGGATTGGGCTCATCCGCGATGTTGGAGTCCGTGTTGTCGTCGGTGTTGGGGTCGGGCTGCTGCACGGCGCTGGGGGTGAAGCCCGCGGGCGGGCTGACCTGGATGATGTAATCGCCGGGGGGCAGGTTGGCGAAGTTGTAGACGCCGTCCGAGCCGGTGGTGACGGGGTTGATGGGATTGCCGGAGGCGTCTTGGGTGATGGGGTTGCCCGCACCATCCAGCAGGATGACAGTGGCGCCCTGGATGGGCGGTTCGCCCGCGTCCTGGATGCCGTTGTTGTTGTCATCCTGCCACACCAGGCTGCCCACCGAGACGACCTCAACGAAACCAAAGTCCACGGTCATGTTGCCGTCGGCGTCGGGGTTGCCGTCCTGGTCGGGGCTGCCATCGGCGAAGAGCTCGCCGGTGGGTTCGCCGCCCACGGTGAGGGTGACGACGCCGCTGGCGTACACGCCGGGCGTGGGCTCATCAGCGATGTTGGAGTCACTATTATCATCGGTGTTGGGGTCGGCTGTCTGGGATGGGGTGGGCGCATAGCCCGGGGGCGGGGTCACCTGCACGATGTAATCGCCAGGGGCCAGATTGGTGAAGTGATAGACGCCATCTGTTCCCGTAGTGACGTCAGCCACGGGGTTGCCGTCCATATCGGTGGCGGGGCTGCCGTCGCTGAAGAGCAGAGAAACGGTTGCGTTTTCGACGGGCGTCTCGCCTGCATCCTGAATACCGTTGGCATTCTCATCAAGCCAGACAAGACTGCCCAGAGAAACGGGCTCGATGAAGCCGAAGTCCACGGTCATGTTGCCGTCTGCGTCGGGATTGCCGTCCTGGTCGGGGCCGCCATCCGCGAAGGTCTCGCCCGTGGGTTCCGCGCCGGGCAGCAGGCTGACGACGCCGCTGCGGTAGACGCCGGCGCTGGGCTCGGTGGCGATGTTGGAGTCGGCGTTGTCATCATTGTTCGGGTTTGTCACTTGCGGCGACGTGGGGCTGTAACCGGCAGGCGGCGTCACCTCGACCATATAGTCCCCGGGGGGCAAATTCACGAAGTGATAGACGCCATCAGGGCCAGTGGTGACATCGGCCACAGGGTTGCCGTTAACGTCATTGACAGGATTGCCGGCGCTATCCAGCAAACGCACGGTGGCGTTCTCGATGCCGGGCTCGCCCGCATCCTGCACGCCGTTGCCGTTGCTATCCTGCCACACGAAGCTGCCCAGGGAAACGGGGCGAATGAAGCCGAAATCCACGGTCATGTTGCCGCTAGCGTCGGGATTGCCATCCTGGTCGGGGCTGCCGTCTGCGAAAAGCTCGCCGGTGGGTTCGCCGCCTACTGTCAGGGTGACGGAGCCGCTCTCATATTGGCCGGGGCTGGGCTCGGTGGCAATGTTGGAATCGGCGTTGTCGTCATTGTTGGGGTCGGCCACCTGCGGCGGCGTGGGGATGAAGCCCGCAGGCGGGGTCACCCGCACCCGGTAATCTCCCGGAGCCAGGTTGGTGAAGTGATAGACGCCGTCGGGACCGGTGGTGACGTCGGCCACGGGATTGCCATCGATGTCGGTGACCGGATTACCCGCTGCATCCACCAGGCTCACCGTGGCGTTCTCCACGCCCGGTTCGCCATCATCCTGCAAACCGTTGGCGTTCAGATCCAGCCACACCAGACTGCCCACCGACACCGGCTCGATGAAGCCGAAGTCCACGGTCATGTTGCCGTCGGCGTCGGGGTTGCCGTCCTGATCGGGGGAGCCGTCGGCGAAGGTCTCGCCCGTGGGCTCCTGGCCATTCACCAGGGTGACCACGCCGCTGCGGTAGACGCCGGGCGAGGACTCGGTGGCGATGTTGGAGTCGGCGTTGTCGTCATTGTTGGGGTCGGCCACCTGCGGGGAGGTGGGATTGAGACCCGCGGGCGGGGTCACCTGTACGATGTAATCGCCGGGGGCCAGGTTGGTGAAGTGATAGACGCCATCTGTTCCCGTAGTGACGTCAGCCACGGGGTTGCCGTCGATGTCATTGGCGGGCGTGCCATCAGCATTGAGGAGAGAGACCGTCGCGTTTTCGATGCCCGGTTCACCCACATCCTGCAGACCATTCGCGTTCAGATCCGACCATACCAGGCTGCCCAGCGACACCGGCTCGATGAAGCCGAAGTCCAAGGTCATGTTGCCGTCGGCGTCGGGGTTGCCATCCTGATCGGGGCCGCCATCGGCGAAGGTTTCGTCGACAGGCTCCGTTCCCGGAGACAGGGTGATGAGATCGCTGCGATAGACGCCCGGAGTGGGCTCGGTGGCGATGTTGGAATCCGCGTTGTCATCATTGTTCGGGTTTGTCACTTGCGGCGATGTGGGACTATAGCCGGCAGGCGGCGTCACCTCGACCATGTAGTCGCCGGGCATCAGGTTGGTGAAATGATAGACGCCATCAGGGCCGGTGGTGACATCGGCCACAGGGTTGCCGTTAACATCATTGACAGGATTGCCGGCGCTATCCAGCAAATGCACGGTGGCATTCTCGATGCCGGGCTCGCCCGCATCCTGCACGCCGTTGCCATTGGCGTCGTGCCAGACCAGGCTCCCCAGGGAGACGGGCCGGATAAAGCCGAAGTCCAGAGTCATGTTGCCGTCGGCGTCAGGATTGCCGTCCTGGTCGGGGGAGCCATCGGCGAAGGTCTCGCCCGTGGGTTCCGCGCCGGGCAGCAGGCTGACGACGCCGCTGCGGTAGACGCCGGCGCTGGGCTCGGTGGCAATGTTGGAATCCGCATTGTCGTCGGTGTTGGGGTCGGCCACTTGCGGCGGGGTGGGAAGATAGCCCGCAGGGGGCTGCACTTCCACCATGTAGTCGCCGGGAGGCAGATTCACGAAGTGATAGATGCCGTCCGGGCCTGTGGTGATCGGGTTGATGGGGTTGCCGTCAACATCCTGGGTGACGGGAGCGCCGCTGCTGTCAAGCAGGGTGACGGTGGCGCCGTCCACGCCGGGCTCGCCGTCATCTTGCAGGCCGTTGGCGTTGAGATCCAGCCACACCAGGCTGCCCACCGACACAGGCCGGATGAAGCCGAAGTCCACGGTCATGTTGCCGTCCGCGTCGGGGTTGCCGTCCTGATCGGGGGAGCCGTCGGCGAAGGTCTCGCCCGTGGGCTCTGTTCCGCCCAACAGGCTGACAATTCCACTGACGTACACGCCGGGGTTGGGCTCGCTGGCGATGTTGGAGTCGGTATTGACATCGTCATTGGGATTGGTCTGCTGCACGGGAGTGGGACGGAAGCCCGCGGGAGGCTGCACCTGCACCTGATAATCGCCCGGCGGCAGGTTGCTGAAATTGTAGAGGCCGTCGGCCGCGGTGGTGACCGGGCTGATGGCGTTGCCGTCCAGGTCCTGCGTGACGGGATTGCCAGCGCTATCCAGCAAGGTGACGATCGCCCCCTCGATAGGCGACTCGCCCACATCCTGCACGCCATCCAGATTGGAATCCAGCCACACCAGGCTGCCGATGGAGACGGGCTGGACGAAGCCGAAGTCCACGGTCATATTGCCTGAATCGTCACGTTTGCCGTCCTGGTCGGGGCTGCCGTCGGCGAAGGTCTCGCCCGTGGGCTCGCCGCCGATGCTGAGGGTGACAGGGTCGGAACGATAGACGCCGGGGCTGGTTTCGGCCGCGATGTTGGAATCGGCGTTGTCGTCGTTGTCGGGGTCGGGCGTTTGCGGCGGCGTGGGTTTCATGCCCGCAGGGGGCTGCACCTGGATGATGTACTCTCCCTGAGGCAAATCGGTGAAATGGTAGACGCCGTCTGCACCGGTGGTGACGGGCGTGATGGCGTTGCCGTTGATGTCGGTGGTCACGGAGTTGCCCGCGGCGTCCAGCAAGGTGACGGTTGCGCCCTCGATGGGCGGCTCGCCCGCATCCTGGATGCCGTTGGCGTTGTCGTCGCGCCACACCAGGCTGCCTACAGAGACAGGCAGGGTGAAGCCGAAGTCGATGGTGAGGTCGCTGTTGGCGTTGGACGTCGTCTCTTGCGGGTCCTCGTCCACGGGCTCCTGGCCCGGGCTGAGGTTGATGGGCGCGCTGCGCACGCCGGCGCCGATGGCGGCTGCGCCGTCGTTGTCGCCGTTGTCATCGGTGTTGTCCTGATCGTCGCCGCCCTGACCGGGACTGCCATAGGCGTCGGGATAGAGGCCGCCTGCACCGAAGACGTTGCCCGCATCCCAGTTGGAGGCGTCCACCTCGACGATGTAATCTCCGGGGGGTAGGCCGCCGAAGTTATAATAGCCGTTGGCGTCGGTGGTGGTGACAATGGGAGCGCCGGCAGCGTCGGTGACCGGATTGCCAGCGCTGTCCAGCAGGTTGACCAGCACATCCTGGATAGGAGGCTCGCCAGCGTCCTGCACGCCGTTGCCATTTTCATCGAACCACACATAGTTGCCCAGGCTCATGAGGACGTAGTCCTCGACCTCGCCGTCCAGGGCCAGGCCGTCGGGCCCCAGGATGCCCGGGGGATCATTGGGAGGATCGCTGGCGGTTTCGTAGCTGGTAAAGCGGAAACGACTGTAGATGGGGTCGAGCGTCGTCGTATTGGCGGGCGCATCGAAGGTGTAAATATGGGATCCGGCGGTGACGGGATAATCCCGCATGGCCGTGGGCGAGCCCAGCGCCACGCCATCCACTGCGGTGATCAGAATATCATCCAGTACGCCATCGGCGTCGAAATCGAACCAGCCATGGAGGTAACCATCGGCGTTGGCTACAATCTGAACATTGGCGGGCTGGCCGGGGATGATGGGCGTCAGGAAGGTGACGCCATCCTCGTCATCGGTTCCGGATGCGGGATTGTCGTCGTCGCCCGTAGCGGCGGCATTGGGTTGACCATCGGGCTCGGCGTCTACTGCCGCCCCCAGGAAGTAGGGGTTCGCCCCCGAGGGAATGAGGTGACGGGCGCCGTTGTTGGCGGAAAGGGTGGGATAAGGGCCGTCGGGCAGGTCGCCGAACTCGCCATCCACCTGAACCGGGGCGACGTCGTTGTCCGTGTACTCACGCTCACGACCAGGAAAATCGCCATCCATGCTGGTCCAGGTAATGACGGCGTTGTTGTCAATAGAGCCGCCCGCATCCAAATCACTGGTGATATCCGCAGTGTATTCAATGACGTAAGTCGTGCCCAGGGGGATGTCGAAGGAGCCGGTGTCAGGGATGCGCAACACGCCGGTGACAGGATCATAGGACCAGGTAAGGAGTGACGGCGACATGCTGGTCACCTGCACATTGGTCAATGAAGCGGGCAACGTGTCGGTCATAATCACGCCATAGGCGTCCATAGCGCTGTCCGCAGTATGTTCGATGGTCACCCTGTATTTTATCTGACCGCCGGGCCCGATTGGATCGGACTGAGAGATGACTTCCTTGGTGATGTTCAGGAAGGGCTCAATGATATTGATGGCGACCGTATCGGTGATCGTTTCGGTTTGCTGATTGTTGGGATTGGTGTATTGCAGCTTGCCGATGTTGTCTCTGACGTCGCCGTTGCTGTTATCGGGGATATCCAGCACCCGGGCGATAATCTCGATCAGGAAACTGTTGTTGCCAGCGTTGTTGTCGGCGGTGGTGACGGTGTTTCCGAAATTGAAGGTGACATCGCCGCCGCTGCCGCCGGGTGCGGTGACCGTGGGCGTGGGCAGCGCGCCATTAAAGTCGTCGCCCAGACGCCCGCCGCTGGCCGCGGCCGTGGTGATGATCTGGTGGCTTTGGTATTCCAGGCCCAGGGGGAGATCATCCACGACCACCATGTCCAGCGTCGTGCCCTCGGGCAAGGTTACCTTGATGTAGTAGGAGATGTCCTCGCCAATGGCGTAGTCGGTGGGGCTGGGATCCAGCTTATCCACCTGTGGAGAGTCGATGGTGATGTCTTCGCTGTCGCTAGGCCCATAGAGTCGTTCGCCTGTCTCGGCGTCGGTGGCGCCGGGCGTGTCGGAGCCGGTGGGATTGCCCGTGGTGCCGTTAGGGCCGGGCAGGCTGGTATAGGCCAGATCTGCGGTGTTGGGGATGATCTCCCCGGCGCTGACGCTGGTGCGCACAGTGACGGTGATGAGGATAGTGACCTGATCGCCCGGCTCCAGCTTGTCGATGAGGAGATGCACCTCATCAGCCGTGGCGTCGGAGTTGTTGGTGACGGCGGCGTAAGCGGGCGCAGTCCAGGTGACATTGTTGGGGTCGGTGAGGTCCAGGTTGGCGTCGAGGATGTCATCCACGGCCAGGTCGAAGGCGGTGGATGCGGCGCCGTCATTGGTCAGGGTAAGCTGATAGGTGACTTCATCGCCGGCGTCGATGGGCGGGAGCGTTGTGACGGTCTTGACGATGCTGACGGCAGGCTCCACCAGGTTGACGGTCACCGGAGCGGAGGTATAGTCGAAGGAGTCAAAGGTGACGCGGAAACTGTTATCCAGCGTATCGCCTGCGGCATTCCCGGACACATTGAGCACCAGGGCGTTGAATTCGATAACCACAAACTCTTCATTGTCGTCCTGATCGGAATTGGTGACCGTGCCCAGAGTGAAGATGGGGTCTACGCCATCAGCAAAAGGCCCGCCCGAGATGGTGAACTCGGTGGAGGTCATGGCGTTGTCGGAAATAAAGCTCAGTGCGGCGGTGTTGTCATCCAGGAATTGCAGCCCGGCTGGCAGGGTGTCGGTGATTACGAAATTGGTAAGATCGCCCTCGGGAACCGAAACGGTGAGTTTGTAGCGCACGATCTCGCCGATGGTGAGGTCTGGGTCGGTGGTGTGGGCTTCGGAGGTGGTCACCAGGTTTTTTTCGGGTTTGTTGATGAGCTGCACCTGATAGTCCTCCACCTCGCCGTAGTTCACCGCGCCAGTGGGTCCCAGGCCCTGTTTGTAGCTGAGGCGGAAGCGGGCATGGGTGGTGCCGGGCGTGGCGCCGGCGGGCACGGGGATGTTCAGGGTGAGGACGCCGTCGGTGGTTCCCTGGGCGGCTACGACATCGGCGGCGATCTGTTCCCCGGCGTCATTCCAGTCGCCATCGCCGTTGAAGTCCAGCCAAGCATTGAGATAGGCGTCGCCCAGAATGATGTTATCGGGTACAGTGACCGTCACATTCCACGTGCTGGTCTCGCCGATGACCATGATAGCCGAGGGCAGTTCGGGCGTTCCCAGATATTGGTCAAAGGTCACGCCGTCTTCGTCGTCGGGCGTCTGGTTCTGGTCGTCGCCCCAGGCCGAAATCTCGGGGAAGCCGTCATCCTCACCATCCACGGTTGCGCCCATATGCAGGTTATTCTTCAACACATGTCGGGCTGCGTCGGCAGGTTCCAGTCCAGCATTCGCCAGATCTCGGGCGTTGGTGGGATAAAAGTCTGTGGCGTTATCGAAAGGGGCGTCACTGTAGTCTGTGGGGCGATACATGCCGAAATCCCAACTTCGATCATCCACGTTGCCCGTGAGGGAGATATCAGCAGTCTGGTAATAATCGCCGTAGGTGGCGTCTGTCCCGGGTATCTCCCCATCGCTGTCCAGATTGTCATCGCCGCCCTGGTTGGGGGGACTGGCCGTATAACCTGATGGCGGGAAAAAGCGAAGATAGTAGTTGCCGTCAGGCAGATCAGTGAATTGATAATAGCCGGGTTTGCCGTCTTGATCGGGCCCGGTGATCTTGTAGTCGATGAAAGCGTCGGTGTCTGCATTCCAAAGCTCCACCCGCACGCCATTCACGCCCCAGGCGGCTTGCTGTTCCACAGGCTGCTGGATGCCGTCATTCTCGATCCCGGCAACGTCCAGCCATGTATAGTCGCCCAGACTGTTACGTCGCAAGGGCGCGACGCGAATGCCCACTTTGAGGGGCTCGGAGGGAAGCAGTTCCAGATGGTCGGGATCGTTTTGCCCGTCGTTATCCTGGTCGCGGAATTCCACCGCCTTGAAGCCAAAGGAGTTCCACGCTATCTGGCAGTCGGGGTTGGCGTCGGGATCGAAAGAGTCGTCAGCGGGGGTGAGACAGGAAGGGTCTCCAGGCGCGTCCGCCGGCGCTGTCATGTGCCAACCGAAGCGCAATGTCTCGTCGGGCTGCAAAACAAGACATTCGTTCACCGTGCCGTCTGTGTTGTAGGTGCAGAAATCGACCTTGATGGATTGCACGGACGAGGGATTTTGGGGCAGGGTGGTGCTCCAGTAAGGCTTCTGACAGTTGGGGGGCTCATCCAGGCTGGGAACAAAATCAGGTCGGCAGGGATTGGACGCCCTGCTGTAGAATACCGTGAAGGGGATGCCGCCAACGAGATCGACCACTTCCTCTTGAAGATTGGGTCGCCATTTACTGAGACGAGGGGAAAGATCGATAACGCCTGTATCGCCGATGTAAGGCGTGATATCCAGGAAGCTCAAGGCTGTGACGGGTACGTTGCTGTTGTTGATGGTTTGCACCAAATAGTCGACCCGTTCGCCGGGCATGGTCAACCCCAGCTTATTGAAGTCGCCGGCATATTGGCCGCCAACGCTCAAGTCATCACAGACTGCGGGATCATTATAGGTGTCGCAGTCGATCTCGCCCCGCACCCATTTCTCTGAATCCATAGAAAGGAAGACGCCCACTTCGGTGGTTTCCGTAGCTAGACAACTTTCTTCAAATGTGTTGCCATCACCATCCAGATCATTCACATCTACGTATTTATCCGGATCCTGACAAAGAAAAATCTTACGCAGATCGGAGTTGGGGGGATCGTCAGGGTCGGTGGGGCCGGTCCAGTCCACGATGGTGGCCTCATTGGTGACCGTGCCCGGCGGCGTACCCTTCTTCACCTGCACGGTGAACGTGATATTGGCGTCTTCGCCCGGCTGGAAGCTGTAGCTGGCATCCACGCCGCAGGTTCCTTCGATGCTGTTAGGATCACAGCCGCCGCCGGTCAGGTCCTGCCAGGTCCAGCGCAGCAGGGTGCGCCCGGTGCCGTTGTAGTCGGGGATGACCTCGAAGTTGGGGTCGGGCGCGCCCGCGGGCTTGGAGGTGACGGAAGCGCTGCCGGCGACGTAGTCGAATTCGGGGGGCAGCAGGTCCACCAGCATGGGGTTGTCCAGGGGCAGTTGGGCCACTGCATCATTGTTTAATCCCACGGAAAAGTCAACGAATCCTTCAGGCAAGACCGATTGACCACCGGAAGTTTTACGTGGTCGGGGGATAGCGCGTTCATCGATGACGCTCACCGCCGAACAGGCGTTGCTTTCCACGCCATTATCTGAAGTAAACCCCGTACAGTTCTCAAAAGATTCCGCCGGATATGAGGGTTCGATCGTTGTATCCACCTCAGCGATCACCGTCGATGCCCAAGAGGCGCCGATAGCCAATGTTCCCAGTTGCCATTGCAAGTCGGTAATCCGGTTGCCGCCTTGCAAATCCAAGGTGGTTGCATCAATCGTACTCTCGGCTGCATAGGGATTTCCTGGTAGCGGAATCCAATTGCCAGAATCATCAACTTGATAATAACCGTTTACCGCATCACCCGGGGCGCTTGCCGGGCCAATAGTAAGACTAAGAAGGATGGTTTGAGATGGTAAAGTATCGGTCACGACGACATTGTGCAAATCTTCGTAGCCAGTATTGACGACGCTCACTTCATAAGTGACATCTTCACCGGGAATTGCTTCCGTTCCTTCGTAGGATGAGGGGCTTGATGATGTTTTCCCACTCTCGCCTGCCGGATAGGGTTCGATCACATCGAAGGGGAGCGTGTCGGTTAGTATCGCTTCTGTCTGTCCATCGCAATAGTCAGGCAAATTGTTTTGATCTTGGCATCCTTCAGGCGTTCCAATGGTTTCCATGCTGTTCGTCTGTTGACCAGCAGGCAACGTATCATACTGAAGTTTAATTTGCCGGGTAAAACATGCACCGACGGTAATATCAGGCAGATTATACCAACTGACTGTGCGCGGGGTCGCTGTGCTGTCATACACCCAGCATTCTGGATCGCCGGGGCCTGGGGGAGAATTCCCCGGGCATTGACTCCCTTCGGCGTCGACAAATGCGGCATCGTCCGGAAGATGATCGATCATAGTTGGAGCCGTGTAGTTTACGCCTCCCTCCACATCTGGGCTACAAACTTGTAGATCGAAAGTGGCGGGAAAACCCACCACTGCCGGCCCACCCGATTTTGCCGCATACATTTCGAATGCGCCGGTAGCCGTGGTCGAAATCGGAGACGTAGCCACACTCACTGCGTTAGACGCGGAGAAGGTGGCGGTGTTGGTAGCGGTGGTTCCGGGCACCGTTCCAGGAGGAAATCTCACCTGGAACTTGAGGATGCCCGTGCTGCCCGCGGGCAGGGGATCCACAAAGGTCCAGGTGACGGTGTGCGTGCCAGGATCATAGCCATACGAAGCAACATGCGGAGTCACGGTGAGCGTGTCCGGAACGAATTCCACTTCGGGCGGCAAAGGATCTGTGATCACAGCGCCTTCGCAGTCATCACTGATGCTGGCGCAACGATAGTTAAACACGTACTCGAACGGTTCGCCTGACTCCACCTCGGACTTGAAGGCGGTTTTGGTGAGTTCCAGTTCGGGTCCGCCCTGAGCCGAGACGCTAACCGGCCCTGTTATCATCACGCCCAACGCAACAAGCAAGACGATCAATGGAATCAGGCGAAATGCGACGCTACGAAACGAGGCCCATTGGGGCATTGCCCTAAGAGAACGAATACGTTGTTTCATAAGATTTCTCTTCCTTCCGAATTATAAATGGTGATCATATAAAAATTGTCTCATGATGCAGAGTATTACATGACTGTAAAAAACATCTTGAGATAAAGACTATCAACGAACAGAAAAGTTACGGTCACAATTCCCTAATCTGTCATGAAATTTGTTCTCATACGCCTTCCAACCAAGATAAGTATGAAAATGAGGACAACCATCAAGCGGCCACAGCAAATGTATCAATGACAAGACGCCGCATTATGCACGATAACCCCAAAAAATTCAAAAGAATGAATAAGCTATTTCATCGCATTGAAGTGCGATTGCCCGTCTGCTCGCCCCATGCAACGACATCGATCTCAGTCTTCAAAAACATCGATGAGCTTACTTGCATCGGCAGGCCCGTCAAGGATCTTCCACCGCCCCTCTGTCACGCGTTGACGGCAATCTATCGCAGTGTTTTGATATAGGCAATGACAGCGCGTATATCATCTTCCGATAAACGAAAGCCGTAATCTTGATCCATGATGTCGGGATAGCCCGCCACCTGTTTGGCGCTGGGGCTGACGATGGATTCGTACAGGTAATCGTCGTCGGCCACCACGACGACGCCATCGTCCAGCGTGCGGGTTTGGCCGTAGAGGCCAAGGAAGGTGGGGCCGTCGGATGCGGTTCCATCCACGGTGTGACAGCCGAAGCATCCGGCGCCGTCGGCCACCATTTTGCCCCACAACGCCTGGTCTTTCTCCGAGCGTTCGAGGGGCGCAACTTGCAGGGCCGCGTTTTCGGGATGCTCCAGATAGTCGAGCAGGGAGCGAATTTGATTTTCAGAGAGCGCGTAGGCGAAGGTCTCGGGCATGATGCGGGGGGCGTAGCCGGGGGCCAGATGGTCGTTGGGATTGATGATGGCATTGCGCACGGCGTCCCGGCCCAGGCGAGCGACGACGCCGGTCAGTTCGGGCCCCACGACGCCCGCAGCGTTATCGAATGCGTGACAGTCGGCGCAGCCCAGAGGGCCATGGAACAGATAATAACCCAGACCGGCGCTGCGCTGGTGCAGGCTTTGAGGCCGGGCGAAGGGCGACGGCGTTGGTTCTGCGTCTCGCCAGGTGAGCAAGAAGGCGACCAGGTCATCGATTTGGGACGGGGTGAGGGGGCCGCCCGCGGTCTGCGCCCAGCCGGGCATTTTGCTGCCGGGCCGGCCGTTGGCGATGGTCGCCATGAGAAAGGAGGGGAGATCGCCCCGCCAGCCCCGGGCCTGAAGCCGTGGCGGCAGGCGACCGGGATCTTCGCCATGCAAGAGATCAGGAGCGTTCAGGGCCGGACCCACCAACCCTTCGCCATGGACGCCATGACACTCGGTGCAGGCGTCCTCATAAAGGACCGCGCCCCGCTCAGCCGCCCGCGCCCGCCAGGCGACGCTGTCGCTGGCCAGACGCTGCGGCTCGCGCCAAAGCGCGTATCCCAACAGCGCCGCTGCGAGCAGCAATCCCAGGTTGATGAGCAGCAACCGCCGGGTCAGGTTCACGGCTCCTCCCGAACGCGATAGGCCGTCTCCAACAGGGCCTCGGAAGATGCGTCCTGAGGTTGATAGCGGATGGCAAGACGTATCCGTTTCACTCCGGGAGAGGTTTTGTCGATAAGGATGCAGCTTTGAGCGGAGATCGCGGGCAGGCGTGAGGCGTCGGCCGCGAAATCTTGCCACACCCGCCCGAACGGTGTGTGGGGATCAGGCGTCTGGCCGTCGGTGCAGAAGTTTCCGGACGGCAATGCGTCCCAAGCCAATTGGCGCAGGGGGCCTGATTCGGTTTCGGGCAGATAGCGCAGGGCCAGGGCCCGGGCGGGCGAGGTCAGATCATGTTGGCGGGGCAGACCCAGCCACGAAAGCCCCAGCAAGGCGACAACGGTCAGGGCGGTCAGACTCAGGGCCAGGGGGCGACGTCGGGCCTGGCGGTGGGGATTTTGATCCAGATAGGGCAACAACGCCAGCAGCAGGAGACATGCGCCGGGCAAAAGCAAGCCAAAGATGAGCGGGTTTCCCAGTTTCAGCAGTCCCTGCAACCACAGAAAATACCAGGGCGCAGCGATGTTTGCGGGAGTGTGCGCAGGATCAGCCGGAGCCTGCAATTGGGGTTGCATCCAGAAGATGGCCAGGGCCAGCAGAGCGGCGGTCACCCACGTCAGGAGCAAAAATTCGTCCCAGGCTACCTCCATGAGGTAATAGCGCCGCGCCTCGACGGGTGTGGAAATGTCGTTTTCGTGGGCTGTGGTCTCCAACGCCGGGGGCAGCGAGATGCCGTGTCGCACGACTTTGTAGTAGTGCAGGGCCAGCAGCGCCAACGCCAGGCCGGGCAGCAGAAGGATGTGCAAAATATAGAAACGCAACAGCGTAGCTGCTCCCACGTTTTCTCCCCCCGTCACCAAGCCATAGAGCCAATCGCCGTCAGGAAAATGATGCAGCAATGCCACGCCCACAGTCACCGCCCAATAGGCCAGTTGATCCCAGAGCAGCAGATAACCGGTGAAGGCCAGCCCCAGCGCCAGCATGAGCAGACCCGCGCCCGTGAGCCAGGTGAAGCGCCGGGGCGGCTTGTAGGAGGCGGTGAGAAGGGTGCGCAGCAGATGCAAAACCGCGCTGAGAATAAAGCCCATCGCGGCCAGGTGATGCAGGTTGTAGAGCAGGCGGCCCATGGAGGCGCCGGCCAGGATAACGCCCATGCTGGCGTAGGCCTGTTCGGGCGTGGGAACGTACCAGGTCAGCAGGGGCAGGCCCGTGAGCAGGGCGACGACGAAAAAATAGACGCTGAGCCAGCCCAGACGAAAGGTGTAGCCGAAGCGGGTGACAGCTCGATGGTAGTAAGAAGGCCGGATGTGCAACCAGAAGCTTTCCTGCTGCGCCCGCTGGCGGGGATTGGGCCGGGACGGCGGTTCTCCCCGCGCCATGCGGCGACATTCGGACCAGGAGAGTCCTGCGCACAGACGTTCGACCCAGTCGCGCCATGCTCCCCGACTCATGCTGTCTCGTCCTCCGGCGCAATGCGGCGGCCTGCGTTCACCTGATAGCGGTAACCGGGCCCGGTTTTCACCCACAGATGGTCAGGCGTCGTCACATCCACCACCGCACCAGAGGCGTCCAGCACGGTGACTTGCAGATGATCCAGTCCATGTTCGGCAGGCCCGTGCAGCGTGCGTCCGCGGA
>JALSPL010000328.1 GCA_026985975.1 Anaerolineae bacterium
CATCGAATGTTTCGATATCTCCACTTTGCAGGGAACCAACACCGTGGCCAGCATGGTGGTCTTCGTCCGGGGAACGCCCCGCAAGAGCGATTATCGCCGCTTCCGCATTCGTACGGTGACGCAAACTGGCCAACCCGATGACTTCACTGCCATGCGCGAAGCCCTCATGCGGCGCTTTAGGCGGGCAGTGGCGGATGAACAGCCCCCTGCGCCCGGTCAGCGCGCTGATCCCGTCTGGAAGCTGCTGCCCGACCTGCTCATCATCGACGGCGGCAAAGGACAGTTGGGCGTGGCCGTGGAGGTGCTGAAAGAGATGGGCCTGTACGAAGTCGTGCCCGTGGCGGGCCTGGCCAAACGCGAGGAGTTGCTCTTTCTGCCGGAGCGGCCCCAGCCTGTGCGTCTGCCCAAAGAGAGCCCGGAGATGTATCTGGTGCAACGGGTGCGGGATGAAGCCCATCGTTTCGCGGTCAACTACCAGCGCAACTTGCGGGGCAAGGCCATGACCCGCTCCCGACTGGAGGACATCCCCGGCATCGGCATGAAACGACGTCAGGCCCTGCTCAAACGCTTCGGCAGCATCGACGCCATCCGCAACGCCAGCGTGGACGACATCGCAGCCACGCCGGGCATGACCCGGCAGGTGGCGAAGCGGGTGAAAGAGATGCTATAACCGGTTCCCCTACACCTCCACCACCAGGGGCAGAATCATGGGGCGGCGACGGGTTTCCTTGTAGCAAAAATCGGCCAGACGCTTTTTGACGAATTTGATAACCTGGGCTGCGTCGTCATATTCGTCCAACACATCCCACACCACATCCCGGGCCGCCTCCAGAAATTCTTCAGAATCATCCATGTAGATAAAGCCGCGCGAGAGGATTTCCGGCCCCAGTAACACCTCGCCCGTCACCTCATCCAGACCCACCACCACCGTCAAAAAGCCGTCGCGAGAAAGCCGCCGCCGCTCGCGCAGCACCATCGCCCCGATATCGCCCACGCCCGAGCCATCCACATACACCCGGCCGCTGTCGATATGCTCGCCGGTCATGACGCCTTCGGGCGTAACGCTGATGCACTGGCCATCTTCGATGACGAAAATGTGATCCGCAGCCACGCCCGCTTCGCGGGCCAGACGGGAATGATGCACCAGTTGGCGGTATTCGCCGTGGATGGGGATGAAGTATTCCGGCCGGGCCAGCTCGATGAGCTTCTTCAGATCCTGACGGCTGCCATGCCCGCTGACATGCACATCCCATAGCTCGTCGTAAAAAACATCGGCGCCCAGGCGGAAGAGATTATCCAGCGTGCGCTGGATCATCTTCTCGTTGCCGGGAATGGGCGTGGCGCTGACGATGACTGTATCGCCCTTGCCGATGTGCAGATGCCGGTATTCGCCGCGGCTCATGCGCACCAGGGCGCTGGTGGGTTCACCCTGGCTGCCGGTGCAAATGACCACCACCTGTTCGGGAGGCAGATGATTCATCCTGTCCGGCGTCATCAGTCCGCCGGGCGGCGGCGTGAGATAGCCCAGTTCGGTGGCCATGTGCGTGTTCTGAATCATGCTGCGGCCGGTGACGCCCACCTTGCGCCCGTGCCGGGTGGCCACATTGATGACTTGCTGCACCCGCGAGATGTTGGAGGCGAAGGTGGCCAAAATCACCCGGCCCGGGGCGCTGCCGATGATGGCGTCCAGCGTCTTTTCCAGGTCCCGCTCCGAGGGCGTGAAGCCCGCGGTCTCGGCGTTGGTGGAATCGGAGAGGAGTAAACGCACGCCCGCATCGCCCAGTCGCTTCAGCTTGGCCTCGTCGGTGAGCCGCCCGTCCACCGGGTGCTGATCGAATTTGAAATCGGAAACGTGGAGGATGGTTCCCGCGGGCGTGTGCAGCGCCACGGCCAGGGCGTCGGGGATGGAATGGCACAGATGGATGAATTCGATGGTGAAGGGGCCAATTTCCAGCCTGCTGTTTTCATCGATAACCCGCAGATCAGCTTTATCCTGCAGCTTGTGCTCTTTCAGCTTGTTGCGCACCAGCCCCAGCGTGAGCGCGGCGCTGTAAACGGGCGCCTGCACCTCTTTCAGCAAAAAGGGCAGAGCGCCGATGTGGTCCTCATGCCCATGGGTGAGAATGATAGCCTGGAGTTTGTCCGCATTTTCGGTGAGATAGCTGATGTCGGGGATGACGATATCGATGCCCGGCATATCCTCTTCCGGAAACATCAGGCCCGCGTCCACCAGAATGATGACGCCGCCATATTCATACACCATCATATTTTTGCCGAATTCGCCCAGGCCGCCCAGGGGAATAATGCGCAACGTCGGTTGTTCCTCTTGGTAGGTTGTCAATGTCTTTTCCTTTTTTGCGGTGGACAGTGGTCAGTCATCAACCATCGGCAAATGCCAAACGCTGATGACTGACCACCGCAGCGTGAAAGTGGATTAGAATAGGGTAAGCTGTTCGGGATCACCGTCATCCTGCGCCCGAGCGGCTCGCTGCGCCCGCATTTGGTCCAACAAATCAGGTATCCGGGCAAAATCTGCGATCATGTCCCG
>JALSPL010000329.1 GCA_026985975.1 Anaerolineae bacterium
GTTGTTGGTCGGAAGTTTTCCCATCGCCAGCCTGCCGGCCGACGCCAACATCATCCGGGCGGAACTGGCGCTGCACGTCAATGAAGAACCCAACGGCGCGCCCGACAATCTGCGGGCTTACGCCCTCACCGGCGATTGGCTGGAATCGAACGTCACCTACAGCTCGGGCCAGAGCCTGTGGGGGCAAGCGTATGATAATGGCGTGTCAAACATCCAGCAGCCCGGGTGGATGACCTTCGATGTCACCGATTTGGTGCAAGCCTGGCTGCATGGCGGTGCGTCCGATTTCGGGATTGGCGTGCGCCCCGCCGATGCCGGCAACCGCACCCAATTCGCTGTTTTCGATGCGCATGAAGTCGCTTTCCTGGGGCCGCGGCTGCGAATTCAATATCAGGTGAAAAAAGGTCCCAGCCTCTATCTTCCCATGATCGCGAGGCCATAAACGCCATGGGACCCATCGTTTTCATACAGCCAATTCTCATCTATGATCAAAACCCTTGACAAACGCCAGATTCTCAGGGTATAGTCAGGGCGTATGGAAGCAACCATACGCAAGTCCCCTTTTCTCACTACTCTTTGAGGAGGAGTAAGAATGAAGAAACTTAACAAGGTAGTGCTCATTGTCGTTCTGATCGCCGCACTGGCGCTGTTGCTGGCTGCCTGTGGCGGTCAATCTGCAGCCACCAAGGCTCCGGCAGAGGAAAAACCCGCAGCCACCGAAGCGCCTGCACAACCAGCAGCCACCGAGGCCCCCAAGGCCGAAGAGCCCAAACTGATCAAAGCCGCTTGGGTCTATGTGGGCCCTATCGGTGATGGCGGCTGGACATACGCCCACGATCAGGGTCGTCTGTACGTCGAAAAGAACGTGCCCAATGTGGAGACGACTTATATCGAATCGGTGCCCGAAGGCGCTGACGCCGAGCGCGTCATTCGCGATCTGGCCCAGAAAGGCTACAACGTGATCTTCACCACTTCCTTCGGCTACATGGACGCCACCGAGACCGTGGCCGCCGAATTCCCCGACACAGTTTTCATTCACATCTCCGGCTATAAAAAGAACGACACCAACTTCGACAACCTTTTTGGCCGCATGTATCAAATGAAATACCTGGCGGGCGTGGCCGCGGCCATGAAGTCGGAAACCGGCAAAATCGGCTATGTGGCTCCCTTCCCCATTCCTGAAGTCATCCGCCACATCAACATGGTCACCAAGGGCGCCCGTTCTGTGAATCCCGACGCCCAGGTGCAGGTCGTGTGGATCAACACATGGTTCGATCCGCCCACCGAACGGCAGGCGGCCGAAACCCTGCTGAGCGCAGGCAATGATGTCATCATCACCGGCGCAGATACGCCGGGCCCGGTGCAGGCAGCCAGCGAAGCTGGCAAATGGGGCATGGCCTATGACAGCGCCAACGCCTGCGACAATGCCGGTGACGGCTGTATTGGCGTTCCGCACTGGAATTGGGGCCCCACCTACGCCGAGATCATCGAGGAAGTGCGCGACGGCGCCTTCAAGCCCAAAGGGCGCTGGCCCGGCGTAGAGAGCGGCATCGTGGACTTCAAGTTCGGTCCCGCGGCCACCGATGAAATCAAGGCCAAAGTCAATGAGATCAAGCAGGCCATGATCGACGGCAAATTCAACCCCGCCGACGGTCCCATCAACGCCCAGAGCGGCTGTCTGGCTGTGAAGGATGGCGAAACCCTGACCGACGAACAACTACTTTCCATGAAGTGGTTCTTCGAGGGCGTCAAGGGCGAGATCCCCGAGGCCCAACCTCCCTGCCAATAACCCCTGTTTTCATCAACGCCTCTCAAGCCCCGTCCCGCTGGATGGGGCTTGTTTTTGTTTTGGCATCCCGGTTACTTTTTGGTATGATGCCATCATCTTTTTCAAATGAAACTTCCATCCTCACTCTGGCAATGGACGCCCATTCAGGATGACCGACTTGAACGCCACTCACTCTGACATTGCCGTGGAAATGCGTAAAATTGTCAAGCGTTTTCCCGGCGTAATTGCCAATGACCATGTCGATTTTATCGCCAAACGCGGGGAGATTCATGCTCTTTTGGGAGAGAACGGTGCGGGAAAATCAACATTGATGAATGTGCTCTCGGGCCTGTATGCGCCCGAAGAAGGGGACATCTTCATCAACGGCCAGAAATTCGTCTTCCGCTCGCCGCGAGACGCCATCAACGCGGGCGTGGGCATGGTTCATCAGCACTTCCGCCTGGCCCCGACTCTGACAGTAGTGGAGAATGTGATTTTGGGCCTGGATGAGCCGCGATTCCGGCTGAATCTCCATGACGCCCGCCAGCGAATCGAGGCGCTTTCGGAGCAATACGGCCTCAAGATCACCCCCGACGCTTACATCTGGCAACTGAGCGTGGGCGAACAGCAGCGGGTGGAGATCATCAAGGCCCTGTATCGCGGGGCCCAGATTTTGATTCTGGACGAACCCACCGCTGTGCTCACCCCCCAGGAGACGGTGGAGCTGTTCAGCACCTTGCGCAGCATGATCGAGAAAGGCCACACCATCATCTTC
>JALSPL010000330.1 GCA_026985975.1 Anaerolineae bacterium
GTTCATTGTTAGGTCGCCGCACGTTTGGTGGGGAATCGGTGATAGGATACAATGGAAATATCCTCAACTGCACCTGCGAGGGCAGTTTTCTCTGCAATACATGCGAAGGATCCAAAGCGGGTGCTGTTGGAAAAGCAGACGAGACGGATGATGAATCCAAATATCTGGAACCCCACCTACACCATCACCCCGACCATCGCTCAGCGCCTCATGGCCATCGAAGCGGCGAAAGCTGTGGTCGAACATACGCCCTTGCCGCCCACCATCGAGGCTGAGTTGCGACGGCGGGCCAGGATTCGTTCCACCCATTATTCCACGCGTATCGAGGGCAACCGCCTGACGCTGGAAGAAACGGAACAGGCCATCGCCGGGGCGCACACTTTTCAGGGACGAGAACGGGATGTTGTCGAGGTTCGTCATTATTGGGATGCGTTGGCCCGTGTGGAATCATGGGCGGAGCAGGGCAGACCGCTGACCGAGGCGTTGATTAAGCGCCTCCACGCCCTGGTGATGCGCGGCCCTCGCGCCCGCCCCACGCCATACCGCGATGGTCAAAATGTTATCCGTGACGTTGCCAGCGGCGCTATCGTCTATCTGCCGCCGGAAGCGCAAGATGTGCCCAGGCTGATGAAAGCCCTGGTGCAATGGGTGCGACAGGCTGAACAAGCTGGTGCCCCTGCGCCCGTCATCGCCGGATTGTTTCACTATCAGTTTGTGACCATCCATCCCTACTTCGATGGCAACGGCCGCACCGCCCGCCTGCTTGCTACCTTCCTCCTGCATCGCAGCGGCTACGGCCTGAATGGCTACTTTTCGCTGGAGGAACATCATGCGCGTGACCTGGAAAGCTACTATCGGGCTTTGGTGACGCATCCCCACCATAACTACTATGAAGGCCGGGCGCAGGCCGATCTCACACCCTGGCTGGCGTATTTCATCGACACGTTAGCTCGCGTCTTTACACTGGCCCAAGAAGAAGCGCTGAACCTGGCCGAACATCCCCTTCCCTCCGAACCAGAAATCGTAAGAGGCCTTGATCGTCGCGCCCGCATCATTCTGGGTATGTTCCATCAATCTGAACAAATCACCACCAAGGATGCAGCTCGGTCCTTGGGACTATCCGAGCGCATGACCCGCAATCTCATGCAGGATTGGGTGAAATCGGGCTTTTTGGAGGTGGCGGAACCCTCTCGCCGTAAACGGGCGTATCGTTTATCGGCAATTTATCGGCAATACATCGGCAGTTTATCGGCAATCGATGGTGACTGATGGCGTCAACGAACATTTTTTTGCTGAACTCTATGTCTCGAAGGCTCGAAGGAACAAAGATACGAAGATTTTTTGGCTTTTTCTTCCTCCCGCCCGTTGCCACTTTTGCGGCTATCGCGAAAGCTGCGGCCAGGCGTTGAAGGCCTGACCGCAGCCGCATTGCTTGAAAGCGTTGACCGGCTTCAGGCCGGAGTCGGAATCGGGGCGGGCTCAGAGTGCAGAATGGCCCATTCCAGGCCGTCGGCCAGCGCCTGCCAACTCGCCTCGATGATATTGGCGCTGGCTCCTACGGTCGTCCAGCGCGTTTTGCCATCGCTGAAGTCGATGAGCACTCGGGTGGTGGCGGCGGTGGCCATGTGCGTATCCAGAATCCGCACCTTGTAGTCCACCAGATGCACCTCTTTGAGCTGGGGATAGACGCCTTCCAGGGCTTTGCGCAGCGCTTTGTTCAGGGCGTTGACCGGGCCGTTTCCTTCGGAAACCTCGTGAAAAATCTCATCACCGATTTTTACCTTGACTGTGGCTTCGGAGAAAAGCCCGCGCCCGCGGCGATGTTCCACATTGGCGGTGAAATCGATCATCTCGAAGGGCGCTTTGTAATCATCCTGGGTGCGACGCAACAGCAGCTCAACCGACGCATCTGCGGCCTCGAATGCAAAGCCCCGATGCTCCAGCTCTTTGATCTGGGTCAATACGGTGCGTTCCTGCTCGCGGGTGACGCCTTGCAGGCCCATCTGCGCCCGTTTGACCGCGATGTTGTCCTTGCCCGACAGGTCGGACACCACCACCCGCATCTTGTTGCCCACCAGCGCAGGCTCGATGTGCTGGTAGCTCAGCGGGTTTTTGACCATGGCGTTGACATGCACGCCGCCCTTGTGTGCAAACGCGCTGCGCCCCACATAGGGTGCGTGCTCATCCGGGGCCAGATTGGCCAGCTCGCTGACAAAGTTCGCCACTTCAGTGAGCTTGCGTAGTTGCTCGGGCGTCACCGCCTCGATGCCCATCTTCAGGTTGAGATTGGCGATGATGGGCAGCAGATCGCTGTTGCCGCAGCGTTCGCCAAAGCCGTTGATGGTGCCCTGCACGTGCACCACGCCCGCCTGCACCGCGGCCAGGGCATTGGCCACGCCCACCGCGCCATCGTTGTGGGTGTGGATGCCCAGCGGAGCCGAAATCCCGGCCGCCTGCACCTCGGCGATGATGCGCTCGATCTCCCAGGGCATGGAGCCGCCGTTGGTGTCGGCCAGTACGATGACGTTCGCG
>JALSPL010000331.1 GCA_026985975.1 Anaerolineae bacterium
ATTTCGCCAGAGAGGCACGTTGACCTTCCCGACAAAAATCCGTGAAAAATATGGAATCAATGCGGGCGACACCTATCACCTGGTAGACTTGGATGGCATCTTCGTGCTGACCCCGATGAAGCCCCTGACGCCTGAATTGGCTGCGGAAATCGATCGATTGCGACAAGAAGCTGGTTTGAGTATGGACGATTTGCTTTTAGCCTTACGTGAGGAACGCGCCCGGTACGTTGCAGAAACTTACGGTGGTCACGAAACAATTGATGATTCTCACTCTAAATGATATACTGAATTTATAGAAAACCTCCTTAGACATATTTCCCCAAAAAAGAAAATACTATGAGTTACTCAACGTTTTTGTTTGCACGCCCAACTTTTTGGGAGGGCGTGGCCAGAATTTTTGATTTTGGTAACGTTCTACAAGAGTATAATACATCTCCATCTCCTGAACTCACTGACTACTTGGCAGTTATAGCTGACTGGCAGGCAGTGGGAGATGATATGAGGATGGCCATAAATAATAATACTAAGCAATCACTATTGAGTAGACAGGATGACAAGGCGAACCAAGAAACATCCCCCATCTTCACAAAAAAATAAACGCAATATACAAAAGGCGTCCGAAAACGATCAAAAAAAGTTGTCGATTGCAGTTCATGAAGAACGCCATTTCTCAGGACCATTACCTCCTCCGGAAATTCTGGCAGAATACAATGATGTCGTTAAGGGAAGCGCTGAAATCATTATCAATCAATTTATTGAACAGGGTAACCATCGGCGCAAGTTAGAGGAATATGTTATAAAAAATGATGTAAAACGGGCCAATTGGGGTTTGGCTGCCGGCTTCATTATCGCTCTAACAACAATTATTGGCTCCCTATACATCATTTCAATCGGATTCAGATTGGAAGGAATGGCCGCAATAATTTTTGCTTTGGCATCATTGGCGGCAGCATTCTTTTACGGGGTTTACAGCAGACGAAAAGAGCGTGTGGAAAAAGAACAAGCGCTTCTTAGAAAATTAAATCATTAGCGAATATCGGGACTATGATCCATAGTGCATCCGAGTTTATGAACTTTCGGAATTTCGGGATTCGTGCCGCGACCGGGTTCAAATGTAATCTCAACTAACTTTTTATGTCTTTAAAGATATCTCGCGCTCTGGTGGCCGATGATCTGGCCGCTGTAGAAAAAAAGATGCAGAAGGCCGTGGATAACGCCTACGGCCCCCTTTCCGACGCCCTGGAATTGTTGATCCGCAGCGGCGGCAAACGGGTGCGGCCCATGCTCACCCTGCTGGCGGGCAGATTCCATCCTCCCCGCGATCACAAGCGCCTCATCAGCCTGGCCGCGGCCATTGAATCGCTGCACACCGCCACCCTGGTGCATGATGACGTCATCGACGGGGCGTTGCTGCGGCGGGGCCAATCCACCCTGAATGCGGTGTGGACGCCCAGCAGCACCATCATGGCCGGGGATTTCTTCTTCGCCCGGGCCGCGGGCCTGGTGGCCGAGACCAAACACCCACGTGTCATCAGTCTCTTCGCCGACACCCTTCAGGTTATTGTCGATGGCGAACTGCGCCAGGCCTTCACCGCTCGCGATTGGTCGCAGCCAAAAGAAGGCTACTACCAACGCATCTACGGCAAGACCGCAGCCCTATTCGAGCTGGCCACGCGCGCGCCCGCCGCGTTAGGCGACGCGCCCGCGACGAGCGAAGAGGCATTGCGCAGCTTTGGCTATCACCTGGGCATGGCTTTTCAGATCGTGGATGACATCCTCGACTTCGTGGCCGACGAAAAAACCCTGGGCAAACCTGCAGGCTCCGACCTGCGCGCGGGCATCATCACCCTGCCCGTCTACTTCTTCATCCAGCAACCACAACGCCGCCAGCAAATCATCGGCATGATCGAAGGTCGGCCCACAGGCGACCCCATCGTGGCCGAGGTGGTGCAGATGGTGCGCAACTCCGATGCCATCGAGCAGGCCCATGACGAGGCCCGGGCCTTTGTGGAGCAAGCCCTGGCCGATCTCGACGCCTTGCCCGCCCTCCCCGCCCGCGACGCCCTCATCGACGTGGCCCGCTACGTGGTGGAACGCACGTATTGACCATCCCGAACGCACCATGACGCCCGTCCAGCCCGACATCGCCATCCTCATCGTGTCCTGGAATGTGCGGGAGCTGCTGCTGGCGTGCCTGGCCGCGTTGCCCGACGCGGTGGGCGAGGATTTCAGCTATGAGGTCATTGTGGTGGATAACGCCAGCAGCGATGGCACGGTGGCGGCGGTGCAGGAAGCGTTTCCTCAGGTGCAGATCATTGCCAACAAGGATAACCGCGGTTTCACCGGCGGCAACAACCAGGCGTTGGCCGCGGCCCGCGGACGCTTTCTCCTCCTGCTGAATCCCGACACCAAACCGCAGCCGGGCAGCATCGCCCAACTTGCCCGCTATCTTGAGGCGCATCCTGATGTGGGCATGGTCGGGCCGCGACTGCGATATGGGGATGGCAGCCCGCAGCCCAACCGTCGGCGCT
>JALSPL010000332.1 GCA_026985975.1 Anaerolineae bacterium
CTGTGCGCGTCCTGCAGCCATATCTGCGAGCCGCGGCGAAAGAGTCGGGCGTGCTCCCGCGAGATCTGCGGCCAGGGCAGCGTCACTTCCAGATCATCGGCGCGGCCCAGCCGCCACCGGTCGCCTTCGTCCAGGCGCAAGCGGCGATGGCCGCCGTCGGGCAGTTGGATTTCCAGCCAGGGGGCGGCGCTCATGGCCCTCTCTCCTGCGGGCCGAACGCCCATACGCTGGTTTGGTCCTGCACGACGAGCCAGCCCCCCAGCAGCATAGGCGGCCAGGCGGGATGCACGCCCAGATGGATAGGTCCCGGCGGCCAGGGAGCGCCATCCTCGCTGGCGTAGACATTGAGAACGCCATCCTGCGAGAGCGCCAACACCTGGTCCAGCGTGATGATGGGGGCCAGCAGCGATCCCGATGCAGTCCGCCGCCAACGAATCTCCCCATTCTCGGGCGAGAGCGCATAAAGTTGTCCGGCGTCGGTGCTCACCACCAGTTCGTCTTCATTATAGGCCAGGCCGGTGACGCTGCCATCCAGTTGGCGCTGCCAGCGGGTTTCTCCCGAAAGGATGGCCTGGGCCTGCACCATGCCCGATTCATCGCCCACCGCGGCCACGCCATACGCTTCCATGGGCAGGGCGGGCGTGGTGGGAGGCGCATTCAACGGCGCCTGCCACACGATTGCGCCGGTGTTGGCGTCGATGGCGATCAGGGTCGCGCTATCGGTGACGCCATAAATGCCGGCCGGGGTGATGGATGGCGGCTGCGTCAGTTCGGCGTTATCGTCCAGCGTCAGGGTGAAACGCACATCGCCCGTCGCATCCACGCTCATGATCCTGCCGCTATCTGTGGCGACCACCAATACGCCATCCTCTCCCACCGCCTGGTGGATGATCTTTTCTTCGTCCAGGGCGTCAGCGCCCAGACGCCATAACAGCCGCAGATCATAGCCGTCGAAGGCGTAAAGCTGGTTGTCGGCGGTGGCGGCGTATAGTTGCAACGATTCATTGTAGCCCAGGGTCAGCGGCGCGGCGATATCGGCGCCCAGGCTGGGCGCATTTTCGGCGGGCGTTCCGGTGGCCCAATCCAAAATCTGCACCTGCTCGGCCTGGGTGAGATAGATCTGGCCGTCGGCGGCGACCAGGGGCTGAGTCAGCGCCGTTCCCGCGCGATAATGCCAGCGCGGTGCAGCAGCCAGGGGCCAGAATCCGCTCTCCTGATAACGGAATTGCCGGGCGTCGCCATGGATGCCCGGCCATTCGCCGCCGTCGGGCTGGTCTACGGGAATCAATGGCGCTTCTGCGGCGGGGGTGGCGGTGGGCGCTGGCCGCGGGGTGGGGGAGAAGACCGGCGCCGGGGGAGCGGTGGGCGCAACATCCCCCAAAGCCGTCAGTCGCCGCAAGCCCAGGCCAACCAGCAAGATCAGCGCCAGGCCCGCCATAGCCAGGGAGAAGATGACGCGTTTTCTGCGCCCGGGCGCGGGCGTGGGCTCCGCCCGCCGGTGCAGCGCCCGCACAAAATCCTCGCCGCGGGCGAAACGGTCATCGGGCAGCTTGCTCAGGGCTTTTTCCACCGCCGCGGCTGCCTGGCGAGGGATGGCGGGATTCTGTTCGTCCAGCGGGGGCGGCGGCAGATAGATCTGTTGCTGGATCACCGCGGCGGCGCTGGCGTCATCGCCGCCAAAGGGCGGGTGACCGGCCAGCATCTCGTAGAAGATGGCGGCCAGGCTGTACAGATCGGCGCGGCCATCCACCGGCTGGCCCAAGAGTTGCTCGGGGGCCATGTAGAGGGGCGTGCCCACGATGGAGCCGGTGGTGGTCAGCGAGGGCGCTTCATCCCACCAGGCCACGCCGAAATCGACCAGGGTGGCGTGGTTGTTTTCGTCGATGAGGATGTTGGCGGGCTTGACGTCGCGATGCACCACGCCGTGGGCATGGGCGTAATCCAGCGCCCGGGCCAGTTGCGTGATGATGTGCAGGCTGCGGGCCAGGGGCAGGCGGCCTTCCTCCTGCAAGATGTTTTTCAGCGTGCGTCCTTCCACCCACTCCATGGCGATGTAGGGCCGCCCTTCGTGCTCGCCGAAATCATACACCAGGGCGATGTTGCTGTGCTTGAGGCGCATCAGCGTGGCTGCTTCGCGGCGGAAGCGAGACCGGGCCTGCTCGTCATTATTCAGATGCGCGCCCAGCAGTTTCAGCGCGACCGGGCGTTGCAGCACGGTGTCATAGGCCCGATAGACGATGCCCATGCCGCCCTGGCCGATGCCTTGCTCGATGCGAAAGCGTCCGATGGTGAGGGGCGTTAGCTGATTCATGGCGTGAAACGATAGATGACCACCGGTTCCTGGCCTGTTTTGTCGGGGACGACCAGTAGCAGGGTCAGGCCTGGCGGCGGATGTGCGGGATCATCCACCAGGGGGGCGAGTTGCGGGCGCAGGTTGTGGGCTTCGATGCCGTCGATGGCCCAGAATTTGGCGCCGTGGCCGCGGGCGTAGGTCAGGATTTCATCCAGGCTGGCTGCGGGCGTGGGCAGCCATTCGGCGCCCGCATGCCAGGCGATGGCCACATAGCGGCTCATCACCACATCGCCCGGCTCGACATAAGGAGCCAGTTCGCGGGCCGCCTGCAAATGCACGGGCCGCACCGATCCCGCCGCATAGGCGTGGTTTGCCTGTCGGGGAGTGACGATCAGGAAAAACGCCATCAGCAGCGCCGTCGGCAGCCAGATCAGCCAACGGGCGGCGCTCCAGCCCTTCGTAGACGACTCTTTGTCCCCTGAAGACTGATTACTGAACACTGAATACCGAACACTGCCCACCGTCTCCCTCAGCCAGCCTCCAAGTTCGATAAGCCCATGTCCGGCCCAGATAAACAGCGTGGGAACCAGAGCGACGATATAGCGCTCCTGTACGAAAAAGAGGATGAAGCTCAGGCCCGGCAGCAGGGTGAAGGCCAGAAACAGCTCATTCCAGGCCCGCTTCCGATCCCACGCCCGCCGAAATAATCCCAGCGCCAGCGGAATCAGCAGATACCAGGGGAAGAGATGGATATTGAAGAGCTGGGTCAGCAGTTTGAGCGCGTTGCCATAGAGGATGCGGGCGTAGGCGATGGGATCGCTCAGAATGTAGGCCAGGGCGGAGGCGTCAGCGGTTTCGTGGCTGAAGAAGCGCACATGCTCGCCGGTGCTGTCCAGTCCCCAGGTCTCGATATCGAATTGGCGGAAATCGCCTATGGCCAGGCCCTCGGCGGTGGCGAAATTGGCCCCCACCTTCTGGCTGATGGTCCAGACGCCGGTGACTTGATGCACTTTGTAGAGATAGGGGAAGATAGCCAGCAGAAAAGTCATGCCCAACAACAGGGGATAGCCCAGATTTTTGATGCGAGGAGCGCGGCTCAGCGCCCGCAGGCCCAAAATCAGTCCCATGGCTCCCAGATAAACCACAGCCTCGGGTCGCACATAGTAGGCCAGGGCCAGAAAGACCCCGGCCAGGATGATGTCCAGCGCCCGAAATCGTCGGAAGGCTCGATAGGCGAAGTAAACGCCGGTCATGGCCAGGGCCAGGTAGGGCGGCTCGGTCATGGTTCCCCAGTAGAGGGGCATAATGGCCGTGGCCGGGGCCAGGGCGATGAGCAGACCCGCGGCCAGTCCGCTTTTGGGACCGTAAATGCGCCGGGCCAGCAAATAAACGGCCAGGGTCAGCAGCGCGCCGAACAGGATATAGCTCCATTCACTGGCCCGGGCCATGTCGCCCGTCAGCCGCGTCAGCACGGCGGTGATGAAGGGATAGCCGGGCGTGTGATGGTAATCCCAATAGTCGTAGAACCAGAGATGATAGCCCTTGCCGCTAAACCAGTTGCGCCCCAGCCACAGATAAAAAGGCTCATCGCCCCAGACGATGCGACTCGCCCCGGCATAGACGATGCGCAGGATGAAAGCTGTCAGCCCCAGCAGCGTTGGGGTCAGCCACGTTTTGCGGAATCTATGCTGCGTCATGGGGGGCGTCATCGTCGGAACGGGAAGCGTCTTTTTCCAGCCGATCCAGGCGGCTGCGCAGGATGGCGATTTCCTGGGTGAGGACGCGTATCTGATCGCTGAATTTGGAGATGACCAGCGAAAGTTGGAAGATGATCAGTAACAGGCCGATGATGCCCAGGCCCAGAAACAGGGCGGGCGGATATTCGATGCCCAGGAAGAAGGCGATGCTGTCCAGGGGATTGATGAGGATGGGCGTGGCCAGCAGGGTCAGGGCCGCCAGCAGCCATAGCAGCGCATATTCTTCTTTGAGACGCCGCGTGCGCATCAGGTTGATGATCGAAGCCAGGACGATCAACCCGATGATGATGAGGAGCAGGCGGGCGCGTGGTGACATGGGCGGGAGGGTTGGGGGGCAGAGATGAGGAGATGGCTGTTGTGGAGCGCAGGGTTTTTGATGGGGTGAAGGCGTCGGGCGTCAGCTTGCGTGAAAAAGTATAGCATAACTGCGGGCGTCGGGCGTAGCCCGGCGTCCAAAAGAAGCGCTTTTCAGAAGGGTGTGACGCAGAGTCACAGAGAACGAGCAGGAAAGTCACAGAGAAATATCCTTTCTCTGCATTTCTCTGCATGTTTTTGTGAAATTCTGCGCTCCTTTTGGCTCCGGCTTGCCCGGGGTGGGAGCCCTGCCCGAAAGTCCCATAAAATTGGAGAGGGCTCACGGCTGCCCTACCGTGAGCCCTCTATCAAAAAGGAGGAGAAGAAGAGATTGCCATCTCTGAGGACAAGTATAGCAGGAATTTTTTTGTCTATCTGGACGCAAAACCTACGTTTTCCCTACGCAATTCAACAAATCGCGGACTGGTTTGCGAGGTTTGTTTTCAGCCATTCCAGAAAGGAGCCAGCCAGGTGTCATTGAGATGATCTGCGATTTCTTCCAGCTCATCGGGACGGGGCAAACGCTTGTTGAGCTGTCGAAAATGTGTGGTGATCCACAGATAGAGATCGGCGCGAGTGCGTTTGGGGAAGCGTTTCATCACGCCCGAATCACGGATGATTTCGCAGATAGGACGGTAGAGCTGCACATACCAGGCCTGGACGGCCTCGGGCCATTCTCGGGGTTCCTCGCCCGGCTGGCGGTTGAGATATCGAAATAGTGCGATGTGTCGCAACAGGCGGGCGTAGTATTGGGGCTCGCTCAGACGCAGATCCACGTCCGGCAGGATTTCATCGGCCCGGGTGACGCGCAAAAAATCGCCATAGGCCTGAATATCGGGCAGGTCGTTGGGTTTGAGTTTGGGGTGTAAGGGGACGCGCGATGTCAGCTCCAGGACATGGGCCTGGATGGTCTTGTCGTTATGCAGCCGCGCCACCGACACCCGATGATGACCGTCTTTGACAAAATAAACGTCTCCCAATTTGTAAAGCTCCACCGGGCGGGTGGGCAGCCCGTAACGGCGGGCCGCCTCCACCCGTTGCCATCTATCCCGCAGGCCTTCATGCTTGGGCAAGAAGGCCAGATCAAATTCCTGATAACGGTCTACGCTGCCGCGGATGGCGTCCAGGGGCGCCTCCTGAATGCCAATATCTGTGGGGTCGCCCGAGGCCAGGGCTTCGCTCAGCGGCCCGAAGTCCAGCAGATGATTGCGATAGCCGCGCAGAAATGCCATGATGTCGTGCATGAGCACTTTGCGCCGGGCCCGATCGAATTGGCGAGCGGCTGGACTGTCTTCGCCATACCGGGCGGACAGTTGTCTATCTTTTTGCTGTAAAAATTCGGGATCCAGGTCGCTCATGGGAAGGCTCCTTATTTTGGGGCCGGGGAGGTGGGAAATTCGAGATCGAGCAAGCGCCAGGGGTATACGTTGATGATTTCGGTATGCGCAAAGCGGGAACGGGTGATTTCTCTATCGCGATAAACATGCTGATGGCCGTGTAACAGATAGCGAGGCTTGAACCAGCGCATGAAGCTGAGGAAGGCCTTGAATCCGATATGGGGCCTGTCCACGGCGTCGTGGATGCCGAAAGGCGGCGAATGGGTGACCAGCACATCGACATAACGTCCGTAAAGCAGGCGGTTGGTGATGAGCGTTGGCGCCATTTTGACGATGATTCCCCACATTTCCGCCTGCGTGTACTGATACCGGGGATTGCTGTTGTAGCGATGCGATCCCTCCAGCCCCACCATCAGCAGTCCCTGGGCGGAGATGATGCGGGCGTGCAGGTTGGTTCCTCCCGGCGGTTCTGTGATGACCTGGCGGTTGGAGCGATGCTCAGGGCGATCGTGGTTGCCATGCACGAAGTACATCGGCTTGTTGAGCATCGAAACAAGATATTCCAGATAGTAATAAGGCAGATCGCCACACCCGATAATGCAATCCACATCCCCCGCCACCCGGGTGACGGAAGGGCCGTAAAGGCGGGGCTCAACCTTGTCGCTGACTGCCAGGACTCGGTAATGGGGGGCGGGGATGATTTTTCGATAGGGCACGGATGGTTTGCCGGTGCGGCGATGACTATGCGGCCGGGCCTCAGTTCAATGAAATGGCGTTCTCGGGCCCGAATCCGGAGAAAATGTTATTGATGGGCGATTCGATGGTGTTGCTGATCCATGCCATCAAATCCAGTTCGCTGTGTAAAAAGGCGATTTCATCCCGGAAGAGTTCGGGCAGGGTGGTTTTGCTCAGCAGGTCCTGTTTTTGTTCATTGTTGATCTGCAGCGCCACGGCCGTGATATATCCCAGTTGCTCCGGCGTTTCGGGGATATCGGGAATCTGAAAATCAAAGCCGGAGGCCTGGGTGAGGGCGTCCAGATATTCTTCGAGCATGGCGCTGACGGTGTCGTACATGCGGATGGTGAGATCGCTGTCGGTCTGGCCCAGGGGGACGCTGCTGATCTCCGCCTGCAGGAAGGGCATGTCGTGGTGGAATTGCTGCACCCGAAAGCGTTCGCCGCCATAGATATGGATGAGAAAGGTGTCGTCGGGCTGGCGGGCCACCTGAAAGATGTGGGCGATGACGCCGATTGTGTGAGGCAGCGGGTGCGGGTTTTCTCGGGTGGGACGGTTTTCCAGCACGATGCCAAAGGGAGATCCGGTGTGAATGCACATCTGCAACAGTTCTTTGTAACGCGGCTCGAAGATATGCAGGCCTTTGACCTGGCCCGGAAAGAAGACCATGGGCAGGGGGAAGATGGGGATGCGGTTGGGGAAGTTGTTGAAATCGTTCATTCGAATCTGGGCAGGGGATCGGCGGGTTTCATGACTTCCCGCAGGAGGATGGTGGCGTAGGCGCCTTTGGGCAGATAAAAGCTGAGACGCACGCCCTGGGGGATGGGTTTCAATTCGATGGGTTGGAGAAAGATGCGCCCGACGCGGCGGTTGCCGTCGGTGCGGTTTTTGCGCCATTGTTCGGGCGTGACGGGGGATGTCGCCTGGATTTCAGCCTCCAGCGCTGCAGCGTCGGCCTGAGGCTGTCTCATTTTATACCCAAACAGCGGGCCTGTAAAGGTTATCTCCCGGCGGTCGAAGCGGGCCTGATCAGTGGCGTGATCATCGACGATGAACATGCCGCCGGTGTCGGTCTTTTTGGCCAGATCACCGGACAGGATTTTATCGAACAGGCCGCGCTGGATGCGCAGGGTGAGATAATCGTTGAAAAGCTGCGACTGATAGGCAGAGATCAACAGTTTGGTCAGCCATTTCTGGCGAGGGCGGCGTTTTCTGCCGGTGAGAATGGCAAATCCCTGTTCGGCGTTGTCGCCATATTTCCCGAAGCGTTGCTCGCCGAAGAAGTTGGGCAGGCCCCGTTCTGTCAGCGCTTGCACGATGGCCTGCGCCCGTTCCATGGCGTCATCAGCTTCGGGATGCAGCACGCTGATGGTGAAGCGGTTGCCCAGGAGATGTCCGGGTCGCAGCTTGCGATTGTGGGGAATAGCCCATTCGAACTGGTATCCCAGATCGATGATGGCGTCTTTGGCGCGCTGAGGGCTGACTTCGGGCAGGGAAAAGACCTGGGTGACGCGGGCGTATTTGTCCTTCAGTCCGGCGTAGCCGACGCCGCCCGGCGGGATATTCAGGGCCCGGGCCAGATTTTCCACCACTTCGCGGGTGGTCTGGCCCTGGCGGGTGAAGCGCACGAAGAGATGATCGCCCTGACCCGCGGGCGGGTACAGCGCCACTTCTTCCACGATGAAGTGCTCGGGCTCGATTTTGATTTGGCCGCCAATGCCGGGCAGCTCAGGGGTGATGAAAGGAAGTTCGGGCATGGGAGGGGGTGGGGATTGATGATTGATTTGGTGTATTTGGGCGAGCGTAACGCCGAATTCACGTTATTTCGGTGGCGTTGGATATGAGAAAGCGCCGGGAAAATCCTCGGCGACTTCTTTCTTTTTTCCCGCCCATTCGCTGATGTCCAGCCGAAAGACAGCGGTGACTTTGAGCTCTTCGGGCTGAATCGGGATGTAATCATCGCCCGTTTTCAGATGCGGGAAATACTTATCCAGCAGCAGTTGCAGCGCATAGATCGCCTCATCTTCATCCTCGACGATGGCGATCTGGCCATATGCAACTACGCTGGCGTATTCCAGGCTGAAGTTCATGGCCCGCGGCGCGGGCAGCAGACGGCCCATCTCGAACGCGGTCAGCGCTGCCTGGGGATGCTTGGGCAAGACGTCGGTTGTGCGCCCGAATTGGGTGGCGTGAAAGTACACCGCGTGGCGACGGGCGTCATAAACGAAAAGCGTGGGCTTGACCAGCGGCTGCTCGCCATCGCTGAACGCGACGGAGATGACCGGCGCTCGCTGCAGAAAGTCGGCGATCCAGGCGTCGTCATTGACCGCTCGATCCTGGCGGCGGATGTTGTTGCGTGCCATGATTCAACCTGCCGCCATGCTCGCGAAATAGCGGTGAAAGCGCAGATCGTCGCTGAGCTCAGGATGGAAGGCTGCGCCCAGCAGATGTCCCTGACGCACGGCCACGATGGGACCATCTTCGGGCAGCCGGGCGATGACTTGCACGTCGGGCCCGGTCTCCACCACGGCCGGGGCGCGGATGAAGATGGCGTGGAAGGGGCCGTCGGGGTCTTCGGGCCGGGCCGTTTCGGCCAGCGCCGGCACATCCAGGTCGACTTCGAAGCTATCAACCTGCCGCCCGAAGTAATTACGGTCTACAGTGATGTCCAGGCCGCCGATGAGGGGCTGGCCGCCCTGTTTCTGCTTCACCGCCCGGTCGGCCAGCAGGATGAGGCCGGCGCAGGTGCCCCAGGTCGGGCGCTCGCGCGTGAACGCCCGCAGCGGCTCCAGCAACCCGAAAGCCACGGCCAGTTTGCCCATGGTGGTGGACTCGCCGCCGGGGATGATAAGCGCGTCCAGGTCGTCAAGTTGTGTGGGCAGACGGATTTCGCGAGCGTCTACGCCCAGCGCCTGCAATTTGAGAATATGTTCTCGAAACGCCCCTTGCAGGGCCAGCACGCCGATCTTCATAGAATAAAGTGAGGTTGATTAGACTTGCAAAAAGATGTGGTAGACAAAACGTTATGAAAATTGTATAATTCAGATATGACGATTATTACGTTTGATGATATGAAACGGCATCTGAAAAGGTATCTGCAACAGGTGAAAGCAGGGGAAACGCTACTGGTTTTAGAGCAAGGAAAGCCAGTTGCTGAGATGCGTCCTGTTGCAGAAGATGAGACGCGCCTTAGACCTTTCGGCTTGTGCCAGGGTGAATTTCAGGTGCCAGATAATTTTGATGATCCACTCCCGGATGACTTGATTGCGCTATTCGAAAGATGATGAAGCTTCTACTGGATACACACATTTTTTTGTGGTACATTGCTGGGGAGGAGCGAATCAATGAGCACATTTTGGCATTAATCCGTGATCCTCAGAATGCGGTGTATCTGAGCGTTATTTCAGAATGGGAGGTGATCATCAAGTATCAGTTAGGTCGATTGCCTTTACCTGTCCCGCCTGACCAATATATTCCGGAGCAACGGCGGCGGCATCGGATTGCTGCATTGTCTCTTGAAGAAAACGATGTGTCGGCGCTGATGGGCTTGCCTGGCCTGCACAAAGACCCATTCGATCGTATGCTTATCGCTCAGGCAATTCATCAGGATATGATTTTGGTAACAGTAGACAAGATCATTCAGGTGTATACAGGTTCAACTGCATTAAAGACGTTTTTTGTGACCTAGTGATGTTTCTTGCGGGAAAACAGAAACAAGACCTCGAAGCAGTTTTCGAGGTCTTGCCCGGTTTGGTTGTTTTCAGAGAGGGGAAGGTGGTTGACGATCTCTGCTTTACCATCCGCGCTGTGCGATCTTTTCTTCTTCCGCCATGGATT
>JALSPL010000333.1 GCA_026985975.1 Anaerolineae bacterium
CTTATCGCCCATGGGCGTGGACACGGCGTTGCGCTCGGCAAAGATGACATAACGCTGGGGCGAAGGCGTTGGTCGGGGAATGGTGATGCTGTATCCTTTGGCGGGCTGCATGGGGATGGGGAGAGGGAGTTGGCGGGCCAATTGCGTAGACCATGCGCCCGCGGCCAGCACAACCTGCTCGGGCCGAAAATCGCCCTGGCTGGTGCGCACAGCGCTGATGCGCCCGCCCGGCATCTCAAATCCCAGCACCGAGGCGCTATCGAAGATGGCGGCTCCTTGCCGTTGTGCGGCCGCGGCCAGGCCCAAGACGAATTTGTCCGGGGTGAGAAAGGCGTCTTCCTGATGATAAACGCCGCCTTTGATTTGAGGGTGCAGCGCAGGCTCCAGCTCATGGATGGCGTCGGCGTCCAGCGGTTGCAGATCGAGGCCGAAACGGGCCATGCGCTCGGCATGGGCCAGTCCTGCGGCCAGACCCGCTTCGCTGCGAAAAGCCAGCAGCCCTCCCCTTTCCTCGAAATCGCAGGCGATGGCTTCTTCGGCGATTATTTGCCGATACAGGGCGAGGCTGGCTCGCTGCATATCCCGCAGGCGGGGAATGGCCTGATCTTGCGCCTTTTGATTGCAGTAGCCGCGAAAGCGCCAGAGCCAGCGCATCAGCTCGAAATCGAGGCGCGGTTTGATGTAGAATGGGCTTTCAGCATCCAGCAGCCATTTGAACCCCTGGCTGAGGACGCCGGGGCCGGGAATGGGCTCGGAGTGGTTGGGACAGATTAGCCCGGCGTTGCCCCATGAGCTGCCGGCGGCGACAGCCTTTTTCTCGATGATGACAACGTTGGCTCCGGCCCGGGCCAGGTAATAGGCGGCGCTAACGCCGATGACGCCGCCGCCAATGATGAGGATATCGGGATGAAGATCGGGCATGGGAGGAGGTGGACTGGGGAATGGGGATTGGGTGAGCTGTCCTGAGATTGATGGAGACTCATCGAGATTCATTGGGATTCTGAATCACCACCGAATCTCCATCAATTTTCTATCTTTTTTCTCTGCGCAGATCAGATTTTTCGGCTTTTTCTGCATTCTAATTTTTATTTTCAAAGCAGGCGCCATGAGCGGCTGCACACCAATAAGAATGAAAAGCGTCTGTGTCATTCTGAGTGACCAACGGGAGCGAAGAATCTCGCGTTTGCAGACGGGGAGATTCCTCAGTCGCTGCGCTCCTTCGGAATGACGTAAACATAACTTTATTTACGAAGCAGGCGCCATGAGCGGCTGCACACCAATAAGGATGAAAATGAGCAAGCCAATCTGGCGGGACAGCCAAGCCCGTAAAACGTAATGCGTAATCCGCAATGCGTAAAATCGCTACGTTTTACGTTTTTACGCATTACATCCCTCGCTGCTGCGGCCAACGTGGCCGTGAGGACTTTTTGCCTTGCGCCTTTTCCTTTTGACTTATTTGCGGAACAATTACTCCAGTGGGCGCATCTCCCACAGCTCCACTACCAGTTCGGCGGGAAAGCCTGTGGGATCGAAGTCATCGGTCTCGCTGGCCCGATAGCCGATGCGGCGGAAGAGTTCTTCGATGGTGCGGGAGGAATGATGTTGGGCTTCGCCCACCTGGTGAAAAAGAATGACGGCTGAGGGCAGGATGGCGGGGTAGCCCATCTCGTAGAGGGCGTAAGCTTTGCCGCGGTGCAGATTGGGCAGAAAATCGGTCTCGCGCTGGTGGATCGTCTGCTGCCCGCGGCGGGCGTGGACATCAAATCGAAAGGCGAAATGATCGTGCAGATAGCCTTGCGCCAGCAAAAATGCGCCGATCTGCCCGATGGCCGCCCGCAATTGCTCAAACTGGGTTGCTGTTTCCAGCGCCGGGGGCAGGCTCAGGCCCAGGAAACCGGCCATGCTGTCGAAGAAGAGGCGGCCCACGCGGCGGGTGAAGGCGCGGCGCTGGCTGGGCAGGTCTGCGGGCGAGGCGCTGCGGGCCAGCAGTTCGAAGGCGTGGCCGAAGAAGGCGTAGGAGAGGGCGTCGAATTCGCCCGATTGCCAGATGCGGGCGGCGGGATTACGGATAAAGTCTTGTGCCAGATGGGGGGCGGCCGGGCGTTGATAGAGGGTGTGGATGTAGTCGGCCGCCCGGGCCTGCACGGGGGCCACATCTCCCGCATGACCGGGGAGCGCGGCCCACTGGCGGTGGATGGCCGCGGCCATGAAGCGGATGAAGTCGGGGCCCATGGGCCGCCAGGTTTGATAGTCGGGGAAAGGATGTCGGGCGACGATGTCGGCCAGAGAGGGCGCCATGTAAGCTTCTCCTTGCGGGTAGTGTGAACAGCGACGTTTCATTGTACCTTGTTCTGAAATCGCGGTAAAATCGTATCCATCGATTCACAGCTCTTCTCATCGAGTGCATCTCATGCCCATCGCCCGATTGTTTTACTTCACTATTTTTGCCGCCTTGGCGTTTTTACTCCCCTTTTTGTCTCTTTATTATCAGAAAGTCCTGGGGCTTTCGGGCAGTCAGATCGGCTTTCTCACCGGCATCGCCCCTATCATCTCGCTGGTGGGAGCCTCGGTGTGGGGGGCGGTGGCGGACGCTACGCAAAAGCACAAGGCAATTCTGCTCATGGCGGTGGCGGGCGTGTGGATCAGCGTGCTGGCTATTTTCAAGGCCCCCGGCTTCCTGCTGCTGACGGTGGCGGTGGGCTTTTATGCGTTTTTGTCATCGCCGGTGCTGCCTATTGTGGATAATGCAGTGATGACGCTGCTGGGGGATCGGCGGGATGAGTACGGGCTGGAACGCGTGTGGGGCTCTATTGGCTGGGGCGTTTCAGCGATTTTCGCCGGAATTTTGATTCAACGGCTGGGATTGCACTGGGCTTTTTACGGATTTCTCATTCTTTATGGCTTCTTGTTTTTTGTGGCCATGCGCTTCCCGGTTCCCGAGGTCTCCATTGCCAGCAATTTCTGGCAAGGACTGCGCCGATTCGCCACCGATTTTCATTGGATTATTTTTTTGCTGGTGGCGTTGGTGGAAGGGTTGAGCCTGAGCATTTTTCTGAATTTCCTGTTTTTGCATCTTTCTGATATGGGGTCCAGCCGCACCATCATGAGCCTGTCGTTGACTTTCGCCACATTCAGCGAAATCCCTGTATTCCTGGCAGGCCACAAGCTGCTGCGACGCTGGACGCCCGTGCAACTCCTGGCTGTATCCATCGCCCTGACCGCAGTGCGGGCGTTTTTGTATGTGGGCATGACCGCGCCCTGGCAAGTGCTGCTTGTCAGCTTGTTGCATGGCCCCACCTTTGCCGTTATGTGGACGGCGGGCGTGGCTTATGCGACGCAGACTGCGCCCAAGGGGCTGGGGACCACCGCGTTGGGCGTATTCGGCGGCATGACCTTTGGGCTGGGCTCGGCGTTGGGGGCGATGACAGGGGGGTGGCTTTATCAGCATCTGGGGGGAACGGCGCCTTTTGCCTGGGCGGGCGTGGCGTCCCTTCTGGCGCTGGTTCCTTTTCTATGGGTGCATCGGCGCACTATTTTCAGGATGGATGCGATCTAATGAAACTTTTGTGCAATTGGAGCCCAATTCGGTCTTCTGAAGAAAGGTCGGAATCAGCAGGAATCGAGGAAAAAGACAGGGTGTGTCCTATTTGAGTTGGAGGTTATCATTTGCGACCATCGCCCGAGGCTAGAAGCCACGACCGCTGCGAAGGCCCTTCGGGCCTAGCCCAACGGGCTTGGCAAAGCGAAGACGCATGAATGCTTCTAACTCGTTTGGGACGCACCCAAAAGACGGCAACGCGCCCTCATTTGGAAACACACCTTCGGGCTGCGACGAAGACGCTATCCTGACCAGACCGCCATCGCCGCCTGCCCGAGGTGATGAGCCGCGACCTGCTAAACTGGCACAGACTCGCCGCCGCAAACCGACGTTGTCATGGCGTTGGATTGTTGCTATAATGTTTGAGGAAGTCTTTTTTTCTTTTTCGCTGCCATCATCGGAGGAGGCCCCCATGAATGTGTGGATCGTATTATTGATAGGCGTCATTATCGGCTGGATTATCGGCATCATCATTGTCCGTCAGAACTTTCAGACATGTAACAAGCAGATCGAACTCCTGAAACGGGAGCTGTCGGAACGTGATGAAAAACTTCAGGATGCGACAAAGACGCTCGATGACTTGGCCCAGGAGGTCAAAGAAAAGGAGTCCCAACTTCAATCAATAGCCAAATAGTGATTCATCGATTTTTTATTACGCTCCCCATTCATAAACAGGAGAAAATCTATCATGTCTAACTGGCTTGCTTTTTTTATAGGCATTGTCGCAGGGATCCTTTTCGGCATTATTTCGGCCAGAAAAAATTACGAAAGTTGCCGAGATCAGTTGGAGAAATTGGAAGCGGATATCCAGGCCCGAAAGGAAAAGCTGGCTCAGGCTGAAAAAGAAATTGATGATGTGGGACGCCAGCTAGAAGAAGTCACCGGTGAGGTGGCTGAAGCGGAGGCGGCTGCCCGGACGGCAGCGCGGGACGAAGCAATCTCGGATGAGCCCAGCACAGAGGCGCCTTCCCCCGCCTCAGAAGACGCTTCGGACATGAGCGTCGGCGCCACTGAGGAGGCCGCAGCGATTGCGGGCCCGGTGGCGGAGGTTGTTTCCAAAGCGTCGACGTCGGGACCTGCATCCACATCCGCCGAGCCCGTTGCCGCCGACGTCTCGACGAACGTCGGCGCAATCGCTGAAGCGGCTTCGGAAACGACCGGCGCGGCTGTCTCAGAAGTGGAAGCGTCTACGGAAGCGGTGACGGAAGCAGCCGGTGAGGTGGCCGCCGAGGCGGAAACGACTACAGAAGCAGCGACGAAGGCAGTTGCTGAACCTGTCTCTGAGATGGCGACAACCGCGGCCTCGGCAGCATCGGCGGCGACAAGAGGCGAAGAAGCGCTGGAAGCATTCGCTGAGTCGGGGTCGGAAACGGCCGGTGAGATGGCCACGGATGCGGCAACGGCTGTGGAAGCGACGGCGGAAGCGGCGGGCGAGACTGTTGCCGAGACGGCTGCGCCCGCGGCCACAGTTCCCGCTGCGATGGCGGCCGCAAGAAGCGCTGACGTGATAGATGTGCATGTCACCGAATGCCCGCAGAAATTGGCCCGCATCAAAGGCATTGGCCGCGTTTACGAGGACAGGCTTTATCAGGCGGGCATCGGCACATTCTGGCAGGTGGCCACGGCGTCCACCGAAGAGTTAGCGACTATTTTCGGCATCAAGGATTTTCAGGGCGTCGATCTGGCGGCCATCAAGCAGGGGGCCCGGAAGCTGGCCGAGGAAACTGACACTGCGGGCCTGACCTGGAACGGCCATGCGCCGGATGACATGGAGCATCTGCCTGGTATTGGCAAGACTTATGAGGGGCGGCTATACGACGCGGGCGTCTGCACCTGGGCGAAGATGGCCGCGTTGACGGTCGAGGAGCTGGCGAAAATCTTGAGAGCGCCCAAATGGAACCAACCCGATTACGCAGCGTGGATCGCCTACGCCAAAGAGCGACTGGAAAAGAGCGCTTGAGCGACATCGCACTCTGATAAAAAAAGACCTCCGGGGCAAGCGCCTCGGAGGTCTTTTGATGATAGGCCACTGTTAATCAGCCCTGCAGCAGGCGGGCCAGGGTTTTGCGGGCCAGGATGTGGCTGCTGATGACGCCCGCCACGTCGCCATCCTCCACCACGGGCATGGCGGTGATCTCATGGGCCTCCAGCAGTTGCAGCACGTCGGGGATGTTAGCGTCGGGCGGGACGGTGATGACCTCGCGGCTCATGATCTCGGAGACGGGCAAATCGTCGGGTTTGCCTTCGGCAATGGCATGGGTGATGTCCCAGTCGGTGACCACGCCCGTCAATCGGCCATCCTCCACCACGGCCAGCATCTCGTTGGGATCATCCACCAGCAGGCCCGCGGCCTGGCGCAGCGTCATATCGGGACTGATGGCGCTGAGAGGCTCCATCACATCGCGGATGGGGCGGAAGCGCTCGCGGGAGGTGATGCGGGTGATGCTGATCTGCTCCGCGGCTTCCAGGGGCAGCATGTCGGGGTCGGCGATGAGGAAATCCACCAGCTCCTGCATGTTACGGCGGATGACCTCCTCTCGCTGTTTGACGCCCGCTTGCAGACGTCTGGCCGCCAGCTCGGCCAGCTCCTCCTGATGCCGCTCCAACCAGTGCTCTACTGCCTCGCGGTCGCCCAGGATCTCGCGGGGGAAGCGCAGGTGGCTCGGGGTTTTGATGATGTGCTCCTGTGCGGCGAAGATGACGCCGCCCGAGTTGACCAGAAAATCGCTGGCGATGACCACGCCTCGCTGCCAGTAGACGGCGCGCTCCATGCGCAGGCGGGCGGCGCGGCGGGCCGGATCGGGCGAATAGGTGTTGGCCCCCTCCACGATCATGCTCCACCGCCCCATGCGATCCACCGTCATGGAGGGATGGCTGGCCCCGTCTACATCGAGATAGCGGGCCACGGGCGCGGCGGGCACAAAGCAGAATGCGTCCTCTCGCAGCAGGTCATTGGGCGCGTTGGCGAATTTGGTGCGGGGATTGGACGAGCGTTGATCCAGCAGGCGGGTGAGGAAGTAGTGGAAGGTGATGAGACCGTGCTCGTCCCGGATTTTCAATAGCTCGTCGATGGGCAGGCCGTTTTCATCGAAGAGATAGCCATGGGCGTCGCTGACGCCCGAGATTTTGGGCGCGGGCGACATGCCGCTCAGCATTTTGGCCACGTGCGCGCCCACCGCACCGAAGCCCTGGATAAGGATGGTCATGGCCTTGCGGTCGGGCACGACCATTTCTTTGAATTGGGGCAAGGCCTTGAGCCGGGGCATCTGCGCCAGCAGGGCGTCGATGGCGATGACCACGCCGCCCGCGGCCGCGCCCAGCTCGTCGATGCGATTGCCGCCCATATCTACGGGCTTGCTCAAAGCGCTGTCGATGCCGTTTTCGATAGCGATGGTCTTCATGTCCGCATCGTTGGTGCCCACATCGGGCCCGGGGAGGTAGATGGCTCGATAGCGGCCGATGAGATGGGCGAAGCGGCGCACGATCTCCCGGTGCTCCGCATCACTGATGGGGCGATCCGGCGCTACGATGCCCGACTTGCCGCCGCCATAGGGCAGATCTGCGGCCGCGTTCTTCAGGGTCATGCCCCGGGCCAGATTGAAGATGACGGCAGGCTTTAGGTCGGGCAACATGCGGATGCCGCCCATGGCGGGCCGCCCCATGGCCAGGTTATCCACCACCAGATAGCCCCCCACTTCCAGATCATCCCGCTCATCCCACATGCACGCCACCAGCCGCGGGCCCAGCTTGTCGGGCCGGATGCCCAGGCGGTTCAGCCGATCCACATCGGTGGCGGCGAATTCCATGAAGGCCAGACCACCTTCCCGCCGCAGACGATTTCGCCAGGTCTGTTCGGGCAGGGCCTGACGCAAAAAGGCTTCCATTTGTTTGGGGATCATCGTTGATCACCTCCTGTTTTTTGATATATTTATGCAATAAACGTCAACAAGGAACGAGTAATTTTGATCAGTTCCACTCCTCGTTTGCAATCTGACGTAAAGCTTCTCGAATCAGTGAATCTTTGAGCCGAGCGCCGGCGATGACCAACTCTCGCAGCGCTTCCGCCGCTGAAGGAATCAATCCCGCCTGTTTTGCCGATAAGATGATAGAAAGGGTGCCTTTCAGGCGAATGTCATAACTTTTGGCGCATTTACGAGCAGCGCCGTCATCCAGCACGGCAATCCATCCCGGATTCGTAATTGCATAACTGATAACGGACGTCTCCCCTTTACCTAAATCCCATGCGATGATTTCGGGCAGGGGCGGACCGGCGTCATCGATCACGAATCGCCCCTCCCTCAATAGTCGTTTTGCCGGATCCGTTGTCGGGCCTGCTTCGATTTCCTCTGCAACCCCCAAGGGGACAATGATTTCTTCCGCCAATTCGAAAATCAACCACTCATATCCTATTTTGCTCAACAAGATGAGCGGTGAAGCGTTCAGAGCCCAGCGTTCATGCACCTTTCGTCTCCTCTTTTAGGTCGGCAAGGCTGACCTGGAAAGGAGAAACATTGAAACGATGCAACGCTTCCAGGAATTCCGCCCGCGACAGACCTGCTATTTCGGCGGCCTTGGATTGAGACATGATCTCCATTTCATACCATTTCACTGCCGCCGCCACGCGCATTTCCCGCACAAATCCTGCTGGCTCCTGACGAAGAGCAGATAGCGCTTCTCGGGGAAGTTCAAAAGATATTTGCACTGTGTTCATCTTGAAACAACTCCTGGCGGCGAAAAAGAGCAAAAATGTATGCCAAAATACGGCTACCTCATTATAGACCTTCCACTCAAAAAAAAGCAACCCCTCGCCCGAATTGGGGTGCGTTTCAGAGACGCACTAATTGGAATAAAATCATTGAGGTATGTCCAAAATAAGTTGGAGTGTGTCATTCTGAGTAGCCCCACAGCGCGCGGGCGCTGCTCAAAATGAAAGAAGCTTCGTCAAGTTCGACAATGTCACATCCTCGGCGATTCGTTTCTTGCTACGTCATTCCGACGACCGCAGGGAGGAGGAATCTAGCCGACAGGCGCTTCGCTGGATTCCCTTCGGCTGCGCTCAGGACATGCCTCAGTCGCTCCGCTCCTTCGGAATGACGTGACATTGCCAAACAAGTTTCTTAGTAGCGACCGAAGGGAGCGAAGAATCTCGCGTTTGCAACCCCGAGATTCTTCAGTCGCTCCGCTTCCTTCAGAATGACACGAATGGTGATGCGTCCATTCAACTGAAAATGGACACACCCAAATCATTACCCCGAGCGGTAGTGCATGATAGAATTCACAAAAGCAATACAATCCTTACCGACGAATAGGGCAAAATGGAAACTGTAACTGTTTCACCCAAATTTCAAATCGTTATGCCAAAGCGTGTTTGGCAAAATCTTGGCGTCGAGGCTGGACAAAAGATATTGGTGATTCAATACGACAATCGAATCGAGTTGCTTCCGATTCGCCCGATGGTCGTGATGCGCGGATTTCTGAAAGAGCTCAATACAGACATTGATCGAGAGCCGGATCGTTTATAAACGTCTCACGCCAGGGCAGCGGGGCAGAGGTCGTTGAGGGGGCAGGCGGCGCAGGCGGGCTTGCGGGCCTTGCACACCCGCCGCCCGTGAAAAATCATCAGGTGCGAGAGGTCGATCCAGTCCGGGCGGGGGACCAGCGCCATCAAATCCCTCTCCACTTTTTTGGGATCCGAATGTTGGGTGAGGCCCAGGCGTTTGGCGATGCGCTTGACGTGGGTGTCCACCACGATGCCATCGGCGATGTTGAAGCCCACGCCCAGCACCACGTTGGCGGTCTTGCGGGCCACGCCCGGCAGCGCCAGCAGATGCTGCATGTCGGGCGGAATGTCGCCATCGTAGTCGTAGGCGATGCGCTGGGCGGCCTCGTGGATGAAACGGGCCTTGTTGCGATAGAAGCCGGTGGAGCGGATGATGGCCTCGATCTCCGCTCGATCCGCGTCGGCCATGGCTTTGGGCGTGGGAAAACGCGCAAATAGCACCGGCGTCACCTTGTTCACCCGCTCATCGGTGCATTGGGCCGAGAGGATGGTGGCCACCAGCAGTTGCCAGGGGTCTTCATGCACCAGCTCGCAGTGGGCGTCGGGGTGGGCGATGCGCAGGCGACGGATGATCTCGCTGATGCGGACTTCGGGCGGGTCTGCGGGCGTGAGCGCGGGGACGTTATCTGTCATGAGGCTATTGTATCACGCCCGGCCCGAAGCGCCTCACTTTTTGCTCCTGGCCGTGATACGAGTGCTGCGAGATGCACCGAATTCCCGCTTTGCGATGACCTCCAAGCTGTTTCGCCGCCCTGCATGTTGCGAAAGGGATAGCGCCTCATCCCGCTGCTGAACCTCCGGAGGCTTTCAATACGCTACAAATCGAACATTGGCCAACTTCCTTTCATGCGTTACAATGATCGCATTCAGTTTTTTCTTTTCTCTTTTTCGCACGGCTCTTTTCCTCATGCTCGGACGCATCTTACGCAGCACATCCCTCACCTTCACCTTTGGCCGCACGCTGAACGCTGGCCAGCTTCCCGCCTTCGGCGATCTGGTCACTGCCCGGGCCGCGGGAACGCCGGTCTACGGCCTCATTTACGAAATCGTGGTCGAAGATGATCCTTTTGTGCGGCAGGTGGTGGCGGCCGCGGCCGATATGCCACCGGAAAAGATCGAAGACATGCGCCAGCGACGTCAGGTTCCGGTG
>JALSPL010000334.1 GCA_026985975.1 Anaerolineae bacterium
ATAGGTCGGAAGGATGAAGGGCGGCCCATCATCCCGCAAGCCCAGATGCACTTCCAGGGCATGGGCCAGCGCCACGCGATCATCCCAGGGATATTCGATATCGCCAAAACACATGGATTGCTCATGCCCCTTGCCGCACACCATCACCACATCGCCCGGCTGAGCTTCGCTCAGAGCCCGCTGCAACGCCCGGTAGCGGTCCGCCACCCCTATCGCCTTGCCCCCGGCGGCCTCGCAGGCGCTGACGCTGGCCGCCATGATCGCGTCCAGGTCTTCGGTGCGCGGGTCTTCGGCGGTGATAATGGCCACATCCGCCAGCCTGCCCGCGGTCTCGCCCATCATCCGCCGCTTGGCCACATCTCGCAGGCCGGCGGAGCCAAAGACGACGATCACCCGGCCCCGGGTCATCTCCCGCGCAGTCTTCAGCGCCGCCGCCAGCGCAAAAGGCGTATGTGCGAAATCGACGATGGCAATGAAATCCTGACCGCGCTCAATGCGCTCCATGCGTCCGGGAATGGCGGGAGCCTGAGCCAGACCCGCCTGGATCGCGGCGTCATCCAGCCCCACGACTCGGGCCACGGCGATGGCCGCCAGACTGTTATAGACGTTGAACATGCCCATGAGGGGCGTTTCGATGCGTAATCGCCATCCCTTCATCTCCGCCACGAACCGCAGACCTCCGGGCCCGTGCTCGATCTCCACCGCCCGCACGTCTCCCCGCTCGACGCCATAACTCATCCGGCGCGAAGCCGGATACGCGCTCAACTGCTGCCAGGAGCGGTCATCGGCGTTGAGAATGACCGCGCGGGGAATATCGGGCTTGGCGGGCGCGCACTGCACCATCTCCAGCAGTCGCGCCTTGGCCCGCAGATAGCCCTCATAATCGCCATGTTCGTCCAGGTGTTCGTGGGTGATGTTGGTGACCACGGCGATGTCGTAGGCCACGCCCGCCACCCGCCACTGACTGAGACCGTGGGAAGTGGTCTCCAGCACCGTCCAGGCGCTGCCGGCGTCGGCCATCTGGCGCAGATAGCGCTGCAAAGCGAGCGCGTCGGGCGTGGTGGTGTGCAGGCCCGTCGCCTGCACCGCATCGCCAACGCGGGCGTTGACCGTGGTCAGCAAACCCGCGCCCAACCCCGCGGCGTTGAGAAGGCTGTGGATGAGGTTGCTGGTGGTGGTCTTGCCATCCGTGCCGGTCACGCCAATGATCCCCATCCGCCGACCGGGGAACCCTTGCCATGCAGCAGCCAGCAGTCCCAACGCCCGGCGGCCGTCGCCGACCCGCAGATAAGGAACGGGCAACCTCGGCGCCGGCGCTTCGCCCACCACCGCCCTGGCTCCCGCCGCCACCGCCTGCGGAATGAATCGATGTGCATCCACTGTCACGCCCGGATAAGCCACAAACAGACCGCCCGGGCCAATCTGTCGGGAATCGGCGGAAATATGGGTGATGACGATGTCGGGGCGTTGGCAAGGCAAGCGCAAAGCCGCAGCCAGTTGGCCAAGAAGCATACTCATACGCCGATCATACCCCAACAACAGCCGTTCATCCAACCATCCGCGGCAGAGATTGCATTTCCTGACGACGCCAATTACAATCAAACAGCAACTTTTTGGAGTCTTATTCGTCATCATGGCTAAGAAGAAGTCCCGCAAAAATCTGGTCACCCGCTTATTGGCTGGCAAAAAAATCGCCTACGAAACCAAAAGCTACGATCCCGACATCTTTGTTTCGGCGCCCGAAGTGGCGGAAGGCATTGGCATGCCCGCCTCGCAGGTCTTCAAAACCCTGGTCACGCTGCCCGACCGGGGCAAACCGATGCTGGCGGTGCTGCCCGCCGACGCCGAGCTGGATCTGAAGGCGCTGGCCAGGGCCGCGGGCGTCAAAAAAGCCAGGATGGCCCCGCTGGCCGCAGCGGAAAAGATGACCGGGCTCAAAAAAGGCGGGATCAGCAGCCTGGCGCTGATCCATCGCGGCTTTCGCGTTTTTCTCGACGAAAGCGCCCGTCGTTTCGATCTCATCGCCATGAGCGCTGGCGAACGCGGTATGCAGGTCATCCTGGCCCCCGATGACTTCATCCGGCTCACCAACGCCCGCCTGGCTCCCCTGGCCCACAGGGCCGCGCCACACACTACATAGCAGGCGTCTATAAATTACTTCCCTTTCTTGCCGCAGGACGGCCTCCCTCAATCCCCCCGCAAGCGGGGGAAGATTGCAAGAAAGCAGTGATGGAAAAGATAACGAAAAGTTTTTGCTGTCCGAAAACCCTCTCCCCCGCGAGCGGGGGAGGCCGGGACGGGGCCTGCGGCGGCAATCGCCAAATGTTGATGAAAACGGGAAGTTATTTTTAGACGGTCACTTAGATTGCATCGCAGCGGTCCCACGCCGCCGCGATGACGCCCGGAGGCGCTTATCAAGTCTTTCACCACGCACCAAAAAACAGTCATCTTCATTGCCCTGGCGGCCGCCTGGGCCGCCACGCTGGGCAGCCTCTATCTCAGCGAAATCCT
>JALSPL010000335.1 GCA_026985975.1 Anaerolineae bacterium
CGGCATCCGCCCTGCGCAGCGCCCGCACATCCAGCCAGTTCCACAGCGCCATACGCCGATTTTCGTTGGTGTGCCCCTGGCTCTCCGCCAGCCAGCGCGGGCGTGACGATAAATGCGCCGTCAGCACATCGCTGCGATAATCCGCGGTGTGCAGGATGTCGGGCCGAAGATGGGCGATGAGGCGGGCCAGCGCCCGCCGTGGCTGCGGGCTCCAGGGCGCCGGGTCGGGCAGGGTGAATGCGGGGAGGCCCGCGGCGCGGGCGGCTGCTGCCAGGGGATGTTCCCCCTGGCCCCGGTGGAGGCAGGCGAGGGTCACCTGCCAGCCGTCCGCGTGCAGACGCCGGGCGTGCCATAACATCTGCCGCTCGATGCCGCCCAGGCGGCTGCTGGAGCGGAGGAAGAGGAGGGAGGTCATGGACGCGAAAAGGCCCGACAAAATGCCGGGCCATGGGATGCAATCGTCTCAGGTGGATTTGTTGCGGATGAAGTAGAAGAGGATGCCGGCGGCGATGGCCAACGCCAGCAAGCCGCCGATGAGTAGCAGACCCGCGGGCGGACCGCCCGGGCTGGCGGGCGGCGTTGGCGGCGGGGCCTGCGTCGCCATTGCCTCCGGCGCCGGCGTTGGCGTGGCGGGGGCGGGCGTGAAGGTGGGCGTGGGCGGGATCTCGTGAACAATGGGAATCTGTTCGATGTCTGCCACCGGCTCTATCTGCACCAGAAACACCCAGCCTGGCTGGCCTTTGTAATCGATCTGGAACCAGTCGCCCGTGACGGAAAGCCCGGTGATGAGATAGCGTTCGCCCTGATTGGCCAGACCGATTTCGTCATAGATCAGCCCCGGCCCCTGACGGATGGGGACGTTTTGGCCGATGATGATGGCCATGGGCGGACCGGGCGTGGGCGGAACGGGCGTGTCGGTGGGGGGCGGCTGCGTAGGCGGGGCAGGCGTATCGCCCGTTTTGGTGGGCGCCAGGGTGGGCGTCACCGTCGGCGTAGGCGTATTGGTGGGCGCGGGGCTGGGCGTGAAGGTGGGAGTGGGCGGAATGTCGGTGATAGGGGGGATTTCATCGATAGCGCCTTCCAGCGTCACCAGCGCCCGGAAGATCCAACCGGCTTTGCCATGGTAGTCGATTCTCAGCCAGTCGCCCGGTGGGTATTGGCCGGTGATGAGATAGCGTTCGCCCTGGCGGGTGACGCCGATGACATTGTAGATGATGCCGGGACCGCTGCGAACATTGACGATTTTTTGGGCGATAACAGCCGTAGGCGGCAAGGGCGTCGGCGTGGCGGTGTTGGTGGGATTTGAGCCTGGCGGCTGCGTCGGCTGCGGGCCGGGCGTGTTGGTGGCGGGCGTCAGCGAGGGCGTCAGCGAGGGCGTTAGCGAGGGACGCGCCGTGGGAGGCAAAAGCAATGCGTTTGTTTTCCCTGACGGCGTACTGTTTCCCGCGCCCGAAAAAGCCTGAAGTCCGGTCGTCAGAAACAATTGGCCGATGATAATACTGAGTGCAATGAGCGTAAACGTGGTGCGTCGCATGGTCTTTGCGCCGAATCAGGGCGAGTGAGGAGTGCGTTGATTGGCTGAGTGTAATGGAAAGTGACGGGAAAGGCAAAATGCGCTCAACGCGCTCGAAATCGGGTGAGAAGCCAGGGAATGCCGATAGCTGCGGGGAAAAAGAGCACGGCGGCATGAGTGATCAGGCCGTACGCCAACCCCTGATCACTGGGGATGCCGGCGATGGAGAGGGCCAGAATGGCCAGCCATTCGAAGATGCCGATGCCGGCCGGGGCCACAGGCACGCTGAGTCCACCCTGAACGATGACGTTGGCCAGGATGGCCAGGGGCAGGCTGGCGGGCGCTGAGAGCGAAGCCAGCAGGGCGTAGGTGGCGCTGATGCTCCCCGCCCAGACGATGATCGTCCACAGCAGTACGGGCAACAGACGCTGGCGGTGGCGCAGGGATGAAAAACCATCCAGCAGGCGGGCGGCGACGCGTACGGGCCAGGAGATGGCGGGCTGGCGGTTTGCGATCTTGCCCAACATGCTTTGCGATCGGGGTAGACCGAGGATGACGCCGATCCAAATTCCCAGCGCAGCGAAGCTGATGATCCAGATCGACGTCTTGTTGGCCTCCAACCAGGCGGGCAGGATGAAATAGGGAAGGACCAGCGTGAAAAGCCCGCCCATGATCACCATATCCAGCACTTTTTCGGCGCCAATGGTGCCTGCGGCGGAGGCTGAGCTGGCCCCGCGATAACGGCCCATGAAATAGGCCCGGGAGATGTCGCCGCTGCGGAAAGGCAAGACGAAATTCAGCAGTTGCCCGGCCATGAGAGCCCCAAAGGCGTCCCGGCGGGAGGGCAGGGCCTGTCGAACGGGAAAAAGCTGCCGCCAGCGAGAGGCTTTGGCAAAATTGTTTATGAACAGGGCCAGCATGGCCGCCAGCAGCCACGTGACGCGCACCTGACGGATATACTGTAACGCCGAGCGCCAATCCACAGTGCGC
>JALSPL010000336.1 GCA_026985975.1 Anaerolineae bacterium
AACTACACTCAGCCTGCCAAAATCAAAAGAAACATTTTCCTTGATTTCATTAATTTTATGCCGAAAATGACTTGACTTTTATCACAGTATCTCCCCCGCTCGCGGGGGAGGAGGTTTTCGGACAGCAAAAACTTTTCGTTATCTTTTCCATCACTGCTTTCTTGCAATCTTCCCCCCGCTTGCGGGGGGATTAAGGGGGGCCGTCCTGCGGCAAGAAAGGGAAGTAATTTATAGACGCCTACCAAGGCGCAAAAAGATAGAGATTCAATGGAGATTCAGAATCTCGATAAATCTCAATGAATCTCGATATATCGTCACTTATGAAATTATGACCCCACGCATCGGATACACCTTCGGTGACGCCAGCCGCGATTATTTTCTGAAATGGCGCACAACGTATTGGTACGCCATCACCATGATGGGCGGCGAGCCGGTTCCCATCTATCCTGATTCCGACCTGGATGCGCTGTGCCCGACCCTGGACGGCGTCATCCTGGCCGGCGGCGGCGATGTGCATCCCCGCTTTTTCGGGCAGGAGAACCAGGGCGCGCTGATGGATTCGGTGGACGAGGCCCGGGATGAGATGGAGCTGGCCATCGCCCGCCGCGCCGCGGCCGCGGGCAAGCCCCTGCTGGGCGTCTGTCGCGGCATCCAGGTGATGAACATCGCCCTGGGCGGCGGCCTCATCCAACATATCGAGGGCCACGCCCAGGTGGCCAACACTTTCGACGGCCCGCCCACGCAACATAGGGTGCGGGTGGAGGCGGATAGCCTGCTGGCCCGCACGCTGGGCGTCAATCCCGGCGCGCTGGTGAACACCTATCATCATCAGGCTGTGCCCGCGGATGATCTGGCGCCGGGCCTGCAAGCTGTGGCCTGGGCCGAAGATGGCGTGGTCGAGGCTTTGGAGATGCCGGGGCATCCTTTCTATGTGGGCGTGCAATGGCATCCCGAACGATTTTACGAACTGGGCCCGGAGCATCGCAACCTGTTTCGGGCGCTGATCGATGCCGCCACCAACCAAATGCGCTGACGCCCGCAAATAGCCATGAAAATCGGACTTTGGAACATCGATCACCCAGAATATCATCCCAGTTCGCCTCGTCGCCATCGCAGACGCCAGGAAATCATCGCCTACCTCCGGCGTCGTCACTGCGATATCTTTATTCTCACCGAAACGAATGCCGCCATCAGTCTGCCAGGCTATCATGCCTTGTTCAGCCAGGAAAGCCCGTTTCATAACCGCTCCCGAAACTACGAACCGCCTAACAAATATCATCAGGTAGGCATTTACAGCCGATTTCCTCTGGATCGTGTCGAAATATCGGAACCGATTAACGGCGTTCTCGGCCATGCCGTTTGGGAAAACCGTCCATTTTTCATCTATGGCAACGTCATCACCATAAAAGATCGATGGGCTCAGGATAGCGGCAAAACCTATGCAGACCGTCTGACGGAACAACTGGCGATATGCAGCCGTCTGACATCAGAAACCTTTGTCATTGGCGGCGATTTCAACCTGCGGTTGGGGTGGACGCAGAAGAAAAAGGCCTATCAGCGTGTGAAGAAGTGTGTGAACGAACATGGCCTGGCGTGGCCCACGGCTCAACAAACAAAGACTGTCCAACACATCATCCACTCACAGGATATCATCTCGACCATCGAAATTGATGCTTCGGTGCAACATGAAAAAGGGAAAAGGAACGCGTTGAGCGATCACCCGTTTCTACTGATCGACATCAAAATTCTCTAACCGTCTGTAACGTACAGACTGGTTCCTACATCCAATCGAAGTCACCCATTCCAAACCCTGATTCCGCCCCCCCATCCTTCATCTATGCAAATCTTCACCACCGCCGACGCCTGTGCGCCCGAGGAGACGCCGGTCGTCGAGCAACCCGACGTCATCCTCACTTCTGATTACGATTACCATCTGCCGCCCGAACGCATCGCCCAGACGCCCATCGAGCCGCGCGACAGCGCCCGTATGATGGTGCTGGACCGCAAAACGGGCGCCATCGAACACAAGCATGTCACCGACATCGTCGATTATCTGCGCCCGGGCGACCTGCTGGTGCTCAACGACACTCGCGTCATCCCCGCCCGCCTGCTGGGCCGCAAAGAAACGGGCGGCCAGGCCGAGGTCTTTCTGCTGCGCCCGCTGGCCGATGGCCGCTGGCAAGCGCTGGTGCGGGGCAAAAACCTGACGCCGGGCAAAAAAGTCATCATCGGGGATGATTCCGACTTGCAAACCACCGCCACCATCGAAGAAGACCTGGGCGGGCCCAAACGCGTCATCAGTTTCGACCGCAATCTGGATGATCTTCTGGATGACATCGGCCAGATCCCCTTGCCGCCTTACATCCACGAGCCGCTGCAAGACCCCGAGCGCTATCAAACGATTTATGGCTACAAGGAAGGCGCGGTGGCCGCGCCCACCGCGGGTCTGCATTTCACCGGCGATCTGCTGATGGAACTG
>JALSPL010000337.1 GCA_026985975.1 Anaerolineae bacterium
CACCATTGCCATCAGGCCTTTTAGCCCTGGCGATATTCGCACCATCGAAAAGGCGATTCTCAATTCCGACCTGGGCATCAACCCTTCCAACGACGGTAAAATCATCAGGCTGAATATTCCTCGGCTCACCGAGGAGCGTCGCCGCGATCTGGCCAGGCAGGTGAAGCGACGGGTGGAGGAAGCCCGGGTCGCCATCCGCAACGTGCGTCGGGATGCTATCTCCGATCTGCGGGAGTTCGAGAAGGAGAGCATGATCACGGAAGATGATCTGCACGATGGCATGAATGAGATTCAGAAGCTGACCGACAAGTATATCGAACGCATCGACAAGATCGGTGATGAGAAAATCACCGAGATCATGGAAGTGTAGGAACGCTCAATGCCAGGAATCTTCAGCCGCACGCCCAAAGAAACCGAAGCTGACGCCATCTATGATCCCGAAGGGATGATCCCTGTTCATGTGGGCATCATCATGGATGGCAACGGGCGCTGGGCCCGTGCCCGGGGCATGCCCCGGGCCGCCGGACACCGAGCGGGCACCAAGAATATCCGCCGCGTGCTCATCGAGGCGGTTGAGATCGGGATCAAGGCGCTGACGGTGTACGCTTTCAGCACCGAGAATTGGGCCCGCCCCAAGGATGAGGTGAATCATCTCATGCGGCTCATCAGCCAGGGCATCCGCGATGAACTGGATGAGCTGGATGCCCGCGGCGTGCGCATTCTGCATAGCGGTCGCACGGCGGGCGTCTCCGACTCCTTGCAAGCGGAGATTATGGAAGCGGTGGCGCGCACCAGGCGTAACGACGTCATCACGCTGAATGTCGCCTTCAATTATGGCGGTCGGGCGGAGATCGTGGACGCGGTCAAGGCGATCATCCGGGAGGGCGTTCCGGCGGAGGCTGTCACAGAGGAGATGATCGCCCAGCATCTTTACACGCCCGATCTACCCGATCCCGATCTCATCATCCGCACGGGCGGTGAATTCCGTCTTTCCAATTTTCTCATCTGGCAGGCGGCCTACGCCGAATTCTATTCCACCCCAGTCTATTGGCCTGATTTCGATGAGGCAGAGCTGCGCAAGGCTGTCGCCGTCTTTCAGCATCGGGAACGCCGGTTCGGAAAAATCAAAGATACGGAGAGATGAGCCATGCTCAAGCAACGCGTGATTTCCGCCGTCGTTCTCATTCCCGTCGTCGCAGCGCTGGCCTGGCTGGGGGGATGGTGGTTTTCTGTTTTCGTCGCCCTGTATGCAGGCGTCACCGCCTGGGAGCTTTTGCGTCTGGTGGGGATGAACGACTTTGCTCAGCCCATGATGTGGCTGGGCGTCCCTGTTTCAGCGTTGCTGGTGCTGGAGGGAGGTCTACCGCTGGACCCTGTTCGTTTACAGGCGTTGTTGGCGACGATCGTCCTCGTTGGTCTGACCGCAGCCCTTTTTGTCGACCGCAAGAATGCTCCCACTGATTTGCTTATCACTTTGGGAGGGGCGTTTTATCTGGGGTTGACATTGCGTTTTCTGGCATTGCTGCGCAACAGAGAGGAAGGATTGCTGTGGCTGTTGGTCATGGCTGTCACCGTATGGGTGATGGATTCGGGCGCTTATTTTGTGGGTCGGGCCCTGGGCAGGCATAAATTTGGGCCGCGCATCAGTCCCAAAAAGACATGGGAGGGTTTCTTTGGCGGGTTGGTTTCGGGCGCCATTGCCGCAGCGTTGATGGCGCAATTCCTTTTGCCGGGCGTTGCCTGGCGGCAAGGGGCATTGCTGGGCGTCGCCATCGGCATTGTGGGCCCGCTGGGCGATCTCAGCGAATCATTATTCAAACGCCAGGCGGGCGCCAAGGATTCATCTCATCTTATCCCCGGGCATGGCGGTTTTTTCGATCGCATCGATTCCTTTATCTTTGTCGCTCCGGTGGTTTTTCTGATCGTCCAATTTGGGTTCCACTGAAAGAGGTTTCTCCGTTTGCCTGCTATTTTACGATGACGTAAGGGCGGATTTTCTCCAACTTGGCGTCACCGATGCCCTTGACATTGAGCAAGTCGTCCACCGTGCTATAAGGCCTGCCTTCGATGATGCGCTGGGCCATAGCCGGGCCGATGCCGGGCAGGCTCTCCAGTTCTTTCTGCGTCGCCTCGTTCAGGTCAACAGGCCCGCCCGGAGCGTTGTCAGCAGCAGGGCTGTCGACAATGGTCGCACCGCCGCGGCTGATGGGCGCGGGCGGGGAACTGGCTTCCTCCAGCGTAGGCACATAGATTTGTTCGCCATCACTCAGGGGATGGGCGAGATTGATGGCCACCAGATCGGCGTCATCCGCGGCGCCGCCCGCCTGTTCGATGGCGTCCACCACCAGACTTTCGGGCGGCAGACGATAAACGCCGGTTGACTTCACAGCCCCGCTCACATACACGCGTAGCGGCGCTGGCGTGGGCGTTTCGACGCTGACGGTTTCAGGGCAAACCAGCTCGGCCGCGGGCGTTGCTGGCGGCGCGATCTCGATGGGCTGGGCCTGGGGATGACGTTGGCCGAAAAGCGCATAAGCCACAAAGAGAATAATCCAAAAAAGGGAAGTGGCGATAACGGCGGGCGTCTGTTCTCGTATATTGGACATGCTCCCCTCTCACTGAGACTGATCTTTGGATGAAAGTCGGGCCAATGACAACATCTCAGACAAAGTCTGGCTGAATTCATCGATAGAATCCAGCGTTGTTGCAATATCCTGGATGAGAATCGATTCAGTTTGGATGGCGTAGGAGCGTCCCTCTTTTTGAATCATCTTTCCACGAGGTTTCGCCGCCAGGCTTGTTCGGCGCAGATAAATCCGCCCGTCTTTGTCCGCTATCAGCCGATACTTTCCCGTCGCATCCTGAAAATCGGCTTTCAGCGTTTCATCCAGCGAAACATCCCACCCATTTGATTCCAGCAGTGGACGCAGAGCCTCCAGAGAAATATGCGCCCGACGTCGAACAGTCATCATCACCTCGGCAAAAAGCGTAGCGGGAAATCAATGAGATATGAGCTGATTATAAGACAAAAGGGCAATCACAGGCAATCCGATTTGAGAGGAGGGGGCGTACCGCTCCCTGTTTTTGAATTGCGTTTTTTGTAGCTGTGACTGCGAACTTGACAAGAGCGGAAAATCTTTTTATCCTGTAGGTGATTCGGCAATGTAGCCTGATCGATAGAGACCACCCTACCTGGTCTGCCCCAAAACTCACGGGATCACAGGGAGTCGCCATATTGATAGTCGGTCCAATCTTTTTTTCGCCCTATGGCATTCACGTCACATTCACTATTGCTCCACCGCATTCGAAATTCCTTTTGCTGACATGAGCTCTCGCCAGACAAACAGCATATCTTCCTCGTATCCCACGCTGGATAGCCATGGCCAGCAGCGATGGCATGGCAGTTTTTCGCGCGGAAGGCGATTTTTCTTTTGGTTCAAAAAGGCATGATGCGGTTATTCATGTCTTTTTCTTTATTTGACGCTTGGAACAGTTTAAGTTGTTATTTCACAGTCACTGATCATCGCGAAAGGAGGCGCCTATTGAAAAATTTGTTTGTAAAGCACTCAGTTGTAGATCGCAGTTGGTTTTGTCATCTCATGATTTCTCCTCAATCACCTCTCCCCCTTATAGGAATGGTGTAACAATGCGTAACAAAAGACTTATCAAATGGCTTGTCCCCATCCTGGCCATTGCATTGATGCTCTCGATACTGCCGTTGGGCAGCGTCGCAGCGCAACCGGGCTCCTCCGGCCCGACTGTTTCCACCAGCGTCGATGCGGCGATGGCCAAGATTCATCCGTTTCTCCTGAATAAGCTGGGCCTGGAGAACGGCGTCCTCTCGGGGCTGGCTGCATCTGACGAAGTGAAAATTGGCGTTTTCGTTAAGGCGGGGACCGACATCAGCCAATACATGACCTGGTCCCTCACCCGTCCTTTTGTCGACCCCATGGGAAATCAGCTTGTGGTGGGCGCAGCAAAAGCTGGCGCAATCCTCAAGATTGCATCGCTGGATGATGTCGTGCGCGTGTTGCCGGAAGAAAATACCGTGCAGCCGCCCGATCCTATTCGCATTGATCCCGACATTGCAGCCGCCAACAATGCTTCTGCCCAGGACGCCCTGCACGCCACAGGCATTGAGGGCTGGTGGGATGTCGGCGCAGGTCACAACTCCCGCGCAGCCTGGGATATGGGCTACACCGGCAACGGCGTCAACGTCATGGTCAACGATTCGGGCATCGACTTCGCCCATCCTGATCTGCAAGGCACCTGGGCTACCATTACCGATGCTGATTCTCCTTACTTTGGCTGGCCCGAGATGTTCGACAGCCGCTCCACTTATCTCTACATCCTGGACTCTGTCTTTGGCACCCCCTACGTTGCCAGCGGCATGACCCATTACTCCGACACCAGCGCCACCTGCATGGTGGATGACTGCGTGTATCAGCCCCTGAACGCCACTGAGGCCCACGCCTACACCCTGCCCGCCACCAGCGTCAGCGGAACCTACCACATTGGCTTTCATCCTGACAAAACCCTGGCCGACGCCGTGATGGGTAACTGGAACGGGCGTTATGAGGGCGAGGAGCACGTGGCGGTGCTGGTGGTGGATGAACATGAGGCGGGCGTTTATGACACTGTTTATGTGGACATGAACGGCAACTTCGACTTCACCGACGACAAACCCGTCACCAAAGACGATCCCATCACCTATCTTGATGTGTGGGATTCGGCGGCCAACGCCCCGGGCCAGGATGGCTATCCGGACATCTCCGGCGGTTTGCTCTACTTCATCGCCGACGGCGCCAACGTTCTGCCCGCGTCTGACTGGATGTGGGGCAAATACTCTATTCCGCCCGACAATGGCAGTCTGTTGGCCTGGGAATTCAATGACTTTACCGAAGGCGGCGGCGATCACGGTCAGCTTTGCGCCTCCAACGTAGCGGGCCAGGGCGTCATCGATGGCGGCGCTCCTCCCTATAAACCTGCCGGTGATGGCGCCCCCTTTACCGGCATGGTGCAGGCCGCAGGGCGCGACGCCAAGCTTTCCGTCAACGGCAACACTTATATCAATCTGGATTTCCTCTGGAACGATAGCTTCTACTATGCTGCTCTGGGCTACGATGGCCAACCCGGCACCGATGACGACATGCAGATCATCAGCAACAGTTGGGGCTTCTCAAGTGTTGATAACGATGTCTGGGATTTTGACAGTCGTCTGATCGACCAGATTGTTCGTCATCTCAATCCCACCCTCTCTGTGCTCATCTCCACCGGCAATGGCGCCTCCGCTTATGGCACCATCACCGGCCCCTCGCCCGTCTCCAGCATCGGCGTCGGCGCTTCCACCGAATTCGGCAGCACCGGCATCTTCGAGACCATCATGGGCGTGGATCAAATCAACTGGGGTGACGTCATTCCCTTCTCCAATCGCGGCCCCGCCGCCAACGGCGGCAACGGCGTTAGCGTCACAGCCGACGGCGCTTTCGGCTCAGGCGCCCTTTCTCTGAATGAATGGGGCGATGGTTGGACCGCATGGGAAGCCTGGGGCGGCACCAGCCGTTCGGCTCCTGTAGCCGCTGGCAACATGGCGCTGGTTTACGACGCCTACAAGCAGGCCAACGGCGCATGGCCCACCTGGGACGTGGCTCGCGCCATTCTCATGTCCGGCGCCAACAATCAGCGCTACGACACCTTCGTCCAGGGCGCTGGCGCTGTCAACGGCGGCCAGTCCGCCGCTATCGCCGGCGGCAATAGCGGCTTCTATGTCATGCCCGATAACTGGACCGGCGGCGATTACCGGGGCGTGGAATATCATTCCTTCGCCAACATCATGCACCCCGGCGATGTCAGCACCCAGACCTTCACCGTCCATAATCCCACCAACGCTGACGCCGAAGTCAGCATCAAGAGCAAGCACCTGGTCAAAATCGGCCAATACAGCTTCCCCTTCACCACCAAAGATCAATCCCTGGAAGATGGCGCTTTCACCAAGCCCGATTATCTCTTCCCGCTCACCGATCTGATTCCCGCCGGCACCGACATGATGGAAGTCAAGATCAGCTTCCCTGCTGATGAATTCGACGTCGACGGCGATTATAACTACGACAGCCGCTGGCGGGTTCACATCCAGGATTGGAAAGACCTCAATGGCGACGGCAAATTGTGGGAAGACAAGAACGGCGATGGCGTGGTCAACGCCGATGAGATTGACGTCGGCGAGTATATTCGCTTTGCCTATGGCTACAACTCCGGGCCTGCTTCGCAGGTGCGGGTGAAGACGCCATTGGAGCGCATGCACGACGGCATCTTCCTTTCACTGCGACACAAGACCAAGAGCGAGGCTGTTCCGGTCACGCATCTCAACATCGAGATCACCTTCTACGCCAACCAGACCTTCGATTGGGTGACTGTAGATCCCATGACGCTGACCGTGCCCGCCGGCGGCGACGCCACCTTCGACGCCACCATGACCATTCCTGATGGCGCGCCTGTGGGTCTGTACAACAGCGCCATCATGGTTGATAGTCCCGACATGCGGGCTGTCGTGCCTGTGGTCGCCAACGTGGCCGCTTCCGGCGCCAACTTCGAATTCGGCGGCGGACGTCGCTCCAACACGCCTTACGACAATGGCCGCATGTTCGGCTATAACGATTGGGGCTGGCGCGCCGAGTCGGGCGATTGGCGCTTCTACTTCACCGACATCATGGATGACGTCGCCGACAACTCTCTGCTCTTCGTCGACACCCAGTGGGATAACCCCAATGTAGACATCGACACGCTGGTCATGGGGCCCACGGCTGATCAGTTCAGCAACGATCCTGACAAGGGCGAACCCGACGTCTATGGCCCGTACACCCTGGCTACATTGCCCGGAAGCAGCGTCAACACCTACATGGGCAGCGGCAAATGGTTCTGGTACACCAACACCGGCGGCCCGCGCGAGATCGTTGCTGTTCCCGCCCAGGAAGGCCTGCATGTCGTGGCATTGCACCAGACTTACACCAGCGGCGAAAACACCGACGTCAGCGTCAGCGGCAAGGTCGGCATGTTGACAGTGAATCCTTCACAACTGGATGTGGGCGCCCCCACCGACACCGTGGAGGCCACCATCACTGTCTCCGCCTCTGTCAACCTGGACGATCTGGTGGCCGAAGGCTTCGGTCTGGGATTGCCCGAAGAATATACCGATCTTCCCATCCAACAGGACGATCCCAACGATCCCTCCACCGCCAGCTACACCCAGACTGTCACCATCAATCACGCAGCTTCTCTGACCGTGGACATCGTTGGTCAGAGCAGCGATGATCTGGATCTGTTCCTGGTCAATCCAAACGGACAGTTGGTGGCCTCTTCCACCACCTCCACCGCCACCGAGCACGTCTCCGTCAAATTCCCCATGGACGGCGTCTGGACCATCCTGGTGCATGGTTGGAGCGTTCCCGAAGGCAACAGCACCTTCGACATGACCATCAACGCGGTTCAGGGCTATGACATCACTGTCAAGAGCATTCCCGACGGCCCCTTCGCCGCCGGCGACATGATCCCCATCACCCTGGAGATCAGCCACGACATGAACCTGGGCGATGTTCTCTACGGTTCTGTCCTGCTTGGCCCCTCCCTGGCCCCCGGTCTGGTGGAAGTGCCTGTCGTCGTCACCGCAGTCAATCCTGATCCTGTCACCGTCGAGCTGCCCCTGGTGGACGACACCTGGATCAACGGCGGCGTGACCAACCAGAACAACATGTGGACCAACGTCCTCATCGTGCGCCCGACCGGCCTGGATAACGCCATGCTCAGCTTCGATCGCAGTATGTTGCCCGTCGGGGCCGACATCACCGATGCGAAGCTGATGATGAACGCCATTTTGGAGAGCGGCGCTCACGGCAAGAAGCTGATGGTCATGAATGTGGATCCCTACGACGCCTCGACTGTCACCTTCGATACTGCGCCCGCTTTCTACAACCCCGGTCCGGGCATGGATGTCGCTATGGGTGAACTGGCCCTGGACGCCACCGAGCAAGTCAAGGCCTGGGACGCCGCTGGCAGTCCTGGCAACGCCCAGCTTGCGGTTGCCGCCGATGGCCCGTTGGGACGCGTTTCCTTCTACAGCATGGAAGGCGCTAATGCGCAGAACGATCTTGCGCTTGCTCCCAAGCTGATGGTGACCTACGTTCCTCAGCGCGACTGATCTTTCGCTTGATGCGAGGGGCGTCTCATCCCCTGCATCTCCCACCGATTCATCACAGGCCCCGGGCAGACGTCCGGGGCCTGTTTTGTCTGTGCAGAATAGCGCTGGATATGATACGATCTCGATAGAATTTTTTTCGTTGAATTGATCATGACTTCTGTTCGTCGCAATTTTCTCATCCTGCTGCTGTTTGGCGTGCTGGCCCTGGCCCTGACATGGCCGCTGGCCGCGCATATCCTCAGCCATGTTCCTGGCGACGGCATCGATGATCCATCGCTGGCCTGGAATCTGTGGTGGGCCAAAACCAGTTTCGTGGATCGGGCGGGGCAGGGCGGGCTGGTGCACAATCCCTTCGTCGGGGATAGCATGTTCCATCCCATCGGCATCAATCTGGCGTTTTACACGCTGACGCTGTGGAACGGCGCCCTCAGCATCCCCCTGCAAAGCGCGTTCAACCTCATCCTCACCAATAATCTGCTGCTTCTCAGCAGTTTCATCCTCTCCGGCTTCGGCGCATATCTGTTGGCAATGGAATTGTTGCTTATCCTGCTTCCAACCTCCCATTCCCAATCCTACTCCTACTCCTATTCCCAATCCTCACTCCTCCACCTGGCTGCACTGCTGGCGGGCCTGCTTTACGCCTTCGCCTCCGCCAAACTCTTCTACGCCGCCCTGGGCCAATTCAACATCGCCTCCTCGCAATGGCTGCCCTTTGTGGCCCTTTACCTGCTGCGGGGGCTGCGCGGCCCCTGGCGCTGGCGAGACGGCCTGTTGCTGGGCCTGTTTCTCCTTTTCCAAACCTGGGCCGAGCTCACCTTCGGCTCATTTGGCGTCCTGCTCATCGCCCTGGTCACCCTGGGGGCGCTGCTGGCGGGACTGCGCGGATGGTCGGGCCTGGGCGATTATTGGAGGCGGATCAAATCGCCATTTCTCAACGCCGTCATCGCCGCAGCCATGTTCACCATGGGCCTGCTGCCCTATCTGGCCAACATGCTGCCCGATATGCGGGCCAACGGCGATTTCCTGGTGGAAGGCGGCGGCTTCTCCGACATCTTCTCCGCCGATCTGCTGGGATTCTTTTTTCCCACGCAGCTCCATCCCCTTTTGGGTCATCTCATCCGCGCCATCAGCGACAATTCGGCGCTGCGGCCCGATGGCTCCCAATTCATGGTCAACAAGGGCCAGCACATCTACCCCGGCTACGCCGTTCTCCTCCTGGCCATCATTGGTCTCTGGCATTTTCGACGCCGCTGGGCCGCCTGGGGCGTGGCCGCACTGACTGGCTTCTTCCTGTGGGCCTCCCTGGGCCCGCAAATCCGCGTCGACGGCCACAACACCGGCATCCCCGGCATCTTCGCCCTGCTGGTCAAAATTCCTTTCTTCCAGGCCAACCGCTACCCCAGCCGCTACAGCGTCATGATCTTCCTGGGCCTGGGGCTGCTGGCGGCGCTGGGCGCTTACGCCCTGCTGGCCCGGGTGCAGCGGCCCGCCTGGCGCAACCTGCTGGCCGCGGGCCTGGCCGCGCTCATCCTCTTCGAGCATCTCAGCATTCCCCTGCCTCTCTCCGACTTGCGGCTGCCCCGGGCCTACGCCGCGGTGGTGGATGACCAACGCCAGGACGCGCTGCTGGACCTGCCCGTGGGTTGGCGCAACGGCTTCAACGTCTTCGGCAAATCCGACGTCATCATCATGTACGAGCAATGGTGGCAGACCTACCACGGCAAACCGATTCTCGGCGGCAACACCAGCCGCAACCCCCAGCAGAAATTCGGATACTTCATGGAAAATCCGGTCATCGGCGCGCTGGCCGCCCTGCAGGATGAGCGCCCTATCCCCGACGCCGACTTCACCCGCGCCCAAACCCTGGCCCCCGATCTGCTGGCCTTCCTCAACATCCACACCGTGCTCGTTCACCGCAACCGCGTCCCGCCCGACTTCGAGGCCCGTCTCACTGAGCTTT
>JALSPL010000338.1 GCA_026985975.1 Anaerolineae bacterium
ACCGTGGCCTCGGGCAGGGCTGTTCCCACATCGCGGAAGGTTTCCCAGCCGGCGCGGGCCTGGGTGAAGATGATGTCGGGGCATAATTCCGCCAGCACGCGGGCGGTGGCGGGGATGACTTCCCGGCCAATGCCGTCGCCAGGAATGAGGCAGATAGTTGGAGGCATGGGAGTTATGAGTGCAGAATGTGAATGGGAGGGTTGGGGAGATTGAAGTGCGATTGGTTGAGATTCGTTGGGATGATGAACCTCTACCACCACGAATCTCTCAAAGGCGTTTCAGTGCGGAGAAAGGGGCGGGAAGGGGAACTCGCCCGCGGCGCAGTGGATGACGCCTGCGGTCACATCCACCTGGATGGTTTCCGCGGGCTGGATGGCCGCGACCGCGTCCGGGGCGATGATGGGCGTCATGCCGCTGTTGACCATGTTCCGATAGTAGATGCGGGCGAAGCTGCTGGCGATGATGATGCGCACGCCCGCGGCCTTGAGCGCGGTCACCGCCTGCTCGCGGCTGGAGCCAGTTCCCCAGTTCTCGCCCGCCACGATGATGTCGCCCGGCTGCACGCGGGCAGCGAAGCTGGGATCCAGGTCCTCCAGCGCGTGGGCTGCAAACTCCTGGGGCGTGTGCAAGGTGTAGGTGTATTTGCCGGGGAAGATGACATCGGTGTTGACATGATCGCCATATTTCCACACGCGGCCGGTGTAGACCTCGGAGGTCTGCGAGACCTCCGAGGTCTTGGGCGCCGGGGATGAAGAAGACGCCTGAGCCAGAGACGCTGTGAGGATGGGCAAAGGCCGCGCGTTCGCGGGCGCATTATGCGCGTACGCGCCTCGCGACCAGACTTTCGAGGTCTGCGAGACCTCGAAAGTCTCCGCCGCCACGCGCCCCGCCACCGCGCTGGCGGCCACCACCGCGGGGCTGGCCAGATAAACTTCGCTTTCGGGCTCGCCCATGCGCCCGCGGAAATTGCGATTTGCGGTGCTGATCACCCGCTCGCCCGCCGCGGGCACGCCAAAATGATTCCCCATGCACGGCCCGCAGCCGGGCGCGCCCACAATAGCTCCGGCCTCGACAAAAGTCTGGATGTAACCCAGCTCCAGGGCCTGTTGCAGCACCTGGCTACTGGCGGGCGTGATGATGAGTCGCACGCCCGCTGCCACCCGTTTGACCACGCCATCGGCATTGCGCAAAACCGCCGCGGCCGCGGCCAGGTCTTCCAGACGACCATTGGTGCAAGTGCCGATGAAGGCTTCATCGATGGGCTCGCCCACAACCTGCGCCAAATCCACCACATTGGCCGGGCTGTGGGGGCGGGCGATGGCGGGCGCGATTTCATCCAGATTCACCGTCAACACCCCGGCATAACTCGCCCCCTCATCAGGATACAACGCCATCTCCCGCACCTGCTCACTGAATACTGAATACTGATTACTGCTTACTGATCGACGCGCCAGCCAGGCGAACACGCGCGCATCGGGCGGCAGATACGCGTTCTTCGCACCCGCCTCCGCCATGAGATTCGCCAAAGTCATGCGTTGGGCCGCGGTCAGGCCCGCCACGCCCGGGCCCGCAAACTCCAGCGCCCGATAGGCCGCGCCGCCCGGGCCCAGAGCCCGCAAAATCCACAAGCCCAGGTCTTTGGCGCTGACGCCGGGCCGCAGGCGTCCTCGCAGCTCAATGCGGATGGTCTCGGGCACGCGCAGCCAGATTTCGCCCGTGGCCCACAATTTGGCCACCTCGCTGCGCCCCAGCCCCGCGGCGAATGCGCCCATCCAACCGGCGTGGGGCGTGTGGCTATCCGCGCCCAGCAGCATCTGGCCCGGCAAAATGAGCGCTTCTTCGCTGACGACCTGGTGGCAGACGCCCCGGCCTACATCGAAAAAATGGGGAATGTCCTGCTCGCGCACGAACGCGCGAATCTGCGCGTGGTTGCGGGCGTGCACCGGCGTGGGCGCGGGCGAGGCGTGATCCAGCACGATGACCAGGCGTTGGGGATCATGCACCCGCTCCTGGCCCAAGCTCCGAAAAATGCGAATGATGGCCGCGCTGTTGTCGTGGCTGAGGATGCGGTCGGGCCGGACGGTGACGATTTGCCCTACCGCCGCATAGTCGAGGCCCGCAGCGCGGGCGATGGCTTTCTGGGTGAAGGTTTGAGGAAGCATGGGAGTGAAGAATGAAGAATGGAGAATGAAGAATGGAGAATGGAGAATGAAGAATGGAGAATGGAGAGTGGAATCTCTATGAATCTCTATGAATCTCAATAAATCTCTACGGAATCTCAATGAATCTCGACGGAATCTCAATGCCCCCCTACCGCACCATAACCAGCTCGGCGTTGTGGTTGGCCCCCGCCCAGTGGTGCAGCAGCTCATCCACATCATCCAGGGTGAGAGCCTGTTCATCGGCCAGGGTTTTGATGTGACGGGTGAGGGTTTTGATCTGTGCATCATCCAGCGCCAAGCCCAACTGCTCGGCCCGGGCCTTGACCGCATTCCAACCGGTGAGCTTATGGGCAATGGAAAGATAGCGGGTCAGGCCAAAATCTTCCGGTTTCAGGGCTTCGTAGGTCTCGGGCGCATTGAGGATGGCTTTGGCGTGGATGCCCGCCTTATGGGTGAAGGCGCTGAAACCGGTGATGGGATTGTTGAAGGGGATGTCCACATCCACGAGATCGGAGACCAGCAACTCCAGGTCGCGCAATTGCGCCAGGCGATATTTGCGGCGAGTGGTTTCTCGATCGTAGGTGGCCATGCGGGCGATGAATCCCCCCAGAGACGTGATGCCATTGCGTTCGCCAATGCCCAGCACGGTGGTGTCGATGTGGGTTGCGCCCGCCTCCAGGGCGGTGAAAGCATTGGCGATGGCGCAGCCCGAATCATTGTGCCCATGGAATTCGATATCCGCGGTGGTCAGCCGCCGCAAGGTTTCCACCAGACGGAAAACCTGGGTGGGCGTGGCGATGCCCACGGTGTCGGCCACGCCGAAACGATCCACCACGCCCAATTTATCCACAGCCAGATACACCTGCAAAAGCTCCTTTTCTTCGCTGCGGAAGGAATCTTCGGTGCTGAAGCGCAGTTCGATCTCGGGCGCTTGCTCGCGAATCCAGGTCAGAGTCTCGGCGGCCAGGTCGATGATGGCATCGATGCTGAGGCCGTGGCTGAATTTGCGAAGTTGCGAGGAGGTGCCGATGACCACATCCAGACCATCTACGCCCGTTTCCAGTGCAATTTTGGCGTCATCGATGCGGCAACGGATGTGGGTGAGAGTGCGGGCGTCGAGCCCCAGGCGGGTGATGGCCCGCAGATCGGCCATGCTGCCGGGCGAGGCCAGGGGCGAGGTCATTTCCAGATATTCGACGCCGAAAGCGTCCAGGGCGCGGGCGATGCGGATTTTGTCCTGCTGCGAGAAATTGGCGCCGATGAATTGCTCTCCCTCGCGCAGGGTGGATTCGATGATGTGGTAGGTTTGGAGTGACATGGTGGGGTCTCGGGTGGGAAAGAAAGATGTTGATATCGTTGCGAAAAGAAAGGAATTTGCGATATGATTCAAGATGTTATGTTGCAGGCGTCTGCCGCCATCGCCCGAGGCTGGAAGCCACGGGCTACCGCTACGAAGGCCCGCGGGCCTAGCCCAACGGGCTTGACAATGGTAGCCCAGAGGTTTACCTCAGGGCGAAGGCGCATGAACGCTCTCAACGCATCTAGGACACACCCAATTGGTAAGCCAAAATGAAATTGACATATTTTGAAACTGAAGACATTTTGTATATTTTCCTGGCAGAAGGCGATGAGGCCAGTAGCGTCGAAATCAGTCCGAATGTGACCGTAGAATTGGATGAAGCGGGCGATATGCTCGGCGTAGAGATTCTCAATGCCAGCGAGTTCTTGCGGAACACTGTACTTGAATCTGTACAGGGCAGAATTCTATTGAACAGACAAGCCGCCTGACCATTCACACATCACGAATCACCTCAGCGATAGCTTGAGCGACGTAGTTCAGATCCTCCTCCGCGATGACCAGGGGCGGCAGCAGGCGGAGGACAGTGGCGCCCGCGGGCAGGGCCAGCACGCCCCGCTCTTGCAAGGCCCGCAGCACCGGCCCCACCTTGCTCTTCAGCTCTACGCCGATCATCAGGCCCGCACCCCGCACTGCGCGGATGCGAGGGCTTTCGATGCGGCGCAGGCGGGCCAGCATCATCTCGCCCAGGCGGGCCGCGCGTTGGGGCAGTCTTTCTTCTTGCAGCACGCGTAGCGTGGCCCGGGCCGCGGCCGCGGTCAGGGGATTGCCGCCAAAGGTGCTGCCGTGCACCATGCGCGGCAGGTCGCACACCCGCGGGCCCAACAGCGTCGCGCCCATGGGCAGCCCCCCGGCGATAGATTTGGCCAGGGCCATGATGTCGGGCTCGACGCCATAGCGCTGGCTGGCGAAAAGCCGCCCGCTGCGCCCGAATCCCGTCTGAATCTCATCCAGAATCAGCAGCGCGCCATGCTCATCGCAAAGGGCGCGGGCCGCTTGCAAGAATGCGGGATCCGCGGGCCGCACGCCCCCCTCGCCCTGGATCGGCTCCAGCAGCACCGCGGCGGTGGCGTCGCTGATCGCAGCCTCCAGCGCCGCCAGGTTGTTGTAGGGGATGTGGGTGAAATCGGGCACCAGAGGCAGGAAGGGGCCGCGATATTTTTTGTTCCAGGTGGCGGAAAGCGCGCCCATGGTGCGGCCATGGAAGCCTCGCATCGCGGCCACGATTTGGCGGCGGCCCGTGCTGATGCGGGCAAACTTGAGCGCGGCCTCGATGGCTTCGGCGCCCGAGTTGCTGAGGAAGGCCCGATTCAGGTCGCCGGGCGCGGCCGCGGTGAGCTCGGCCAGATACTGGGCCCGCACATCGTTGTAAAAAATCTCGGGGCAGGAGATGAGGGTGCGGGCCTGGCGGGCGAGGGCGTCGACGATGGCGGGATGGCTGTGGCCCAGATTGGCCGCGCCCTGACCGCCCACGCAATCGATGTAGCGACGGCCCTGGTCATCCCACAGATGCGCGCCCTGACCGCGCACGATAGTCAAATCGCGCTTGGGATAAACGCCCGAGGTGTGAGCCGATTCGAGGGTGATGATAGGGGATGTTGTGATGGTCTGGGGCATGATGACAATTGCGAGAATGAGGGATGGTGGAGATCTGATGGAGATTCATTGGGATTGGTTGAGATTGGTTGAGATTGGAGGAGATTGGAGGAGATTCATCGAGATTTTGGTGATTTCCCACTCTCATAACCTCAATGAATCTTGCTATCCCAGAAACATTGTTCCCTGGCCCGATAATGCCTCCGACACCGGATGCGCCACGCGGGCGTCGGCCAGGATGGCGCGAGGGACGCCCGCGTTGACGGCTTCTTCCGCGGCCAGCACTTTACGCTTCATGCGGCCCGCGGCCGCGGCTCGGGCATGGGGCAGGGTTTGGGGCGTCACCTGGCGGATGAGGGAGTTTTCGTCGGGGAAATCGGCCAACAGGCCCGGCACGTTGGAAAGAATGATCAACGCATCCGCACCCAGGGCGGCGGCGATGGCCGCGGCCGCGCGGTCACCATCCACATTCAGGCGCTCGCCTTGGGTTCCCAGGGCCACGGGCGCGACAACCGGGGTGAACCCCGCGTCCAGCAGAACCTGGAGCGCCTGGCCGTTGGCTTCTCGGATTCTGCCCGAATAATCATCGCGGATCACCCGTTGGCGGCCATTTTCCACCGCTCGGATGGCCCGTTTGCGCTCGGCCACCAGCAGCCGCCCATCCACGCCCGCCAGTCCCACCGCGTTCACGCCCCGGGCCTGCAAATCGGCCACCAGGGTCTTGTTCACCTGGCCCGCGGCCGCGGCCACAAAGATCTCCAGCATGTCAGGATAGGTGTAGCGGCTGAGATGTCCGCTGGGCGATTGAATCTGGCGGCGATCCAGGCCCGCCTGGTCGGCCAGGGCGTTGGCCGCGGCGGATGCGCCATGCACCAGCACGATGCGTTGCCCGCGGGCCAGGAGTTCGGGCAGTTCTTGCAGCAACGGCTCAGGATCGACGCCTGCCCCGCCGCCAAGTTTGATGATGATGGTTGATGGAGTCATGGTTGATAGGATGAGAGTGGTGAGTAAGTCGATAGAGATTCGATGGAGATTCGATGGAGATTCGATGGAGATTCGGTAGAGATTCTGGGACGGTTCGATAGAGATCCGTTGGAGATTCGTTGGATGTTTGGTGGAAGTTCGGTGGAGATTAAAATCACGACAAATCTCGACTAATCTCAATGAATCTCCACGCCTTACACCGGATGCAGACCGGGGAAGGTCAATCCCGTGATTTCGTCGAATCCGCACATCAGATTCATGCACTGCACAGCGGTTCCGGCCGCGCCTTTGCCCAGGTTGTCGATGGCGGCCAGGGCCACCAGGCGCCCGCTTTCGGGCTGCAATTGCCAGCCCACATCGGCCAGGTTCGTCCCCCACAGCAGTTTGGGTTCAGGATGCCGGTAGAGGCCCGAGCGGCCATGCACAATGCGCACAAAGGGCTCATCGCCGTAGGCTGCGCGCCACGCCCGCCACAGGTCGCGATCGCTCAGGCCCGGCTGCACCCAGGCGTGGGCGGTGGCCAGCGCGCCCCGCACCAGCTCCACCGAGGTGATGGAAAGGTGGATGTCGTCCCGGCCAAAGGCCTGATGCACCTCGGCTTCGTGGCGATGGCCCACGGGCGCATAGGAGCGCACCACGTGACTGCGTTCGGGATGATGCGAGCCGGGGTTGGTGGATGCGCCCCCTTCGGATGAGCCCACTTTCAGGTCGATAATGACAGGTCGCTCCAGCAGCAGGCCCGCTTCCATCAATGGTTTCAGGGCCAGGATGCTGGCGGTGGCGTTGCAGCCCACGCCGCTGACATAGCGGGCGTCGCAAATGGCGTCACGGTTGATCTCGGGCAAGCCGTAGACGAAGCGTTCCAGCCACGCGGGCGCGGCGTGCGCCTGCCCATAGCGCCGCGCATAATGCGCTGGGTCGCGCAAGCGAAAGTCCGCGGAAAGATCGATGATGCGGGGGGCCAGAGCGGCGAAATCGTCGATGCGGGCCTGGGCCTGGCCGTGGGGCAGGGCCAGGAAGAGCACATCGACCGGCTCCAGCGCCTCCACCGTGGTGAATTTGAGGGGCTGCTGGCGCCCGAACGCGGGCCGCAGGTTGGGGTGAATCTGATGCACGAATTTGCCCGCGTAGCGGCGGGAAGTGACCTGATGCACGCTCACATGGGGATGCGTTAGCAGCAGGCGCAGCAGCTCGCCGCCGGTGTAGCCCGAGCCGCCGATGATGGCGACGCGGAGGGGTGAAGAGATCGTAGTCATGGTGGATGATTCGATGAAAGAAAGTGATATGCGAAAACTGGGAATTAATGATCAATGGATTAATGATTAAAGGATTAAAGGGGAATTTGTAGTTAATAGGTAACTGCTAAGGTAGCCAGGTTGGACGTGACTTCCGCCTTAAACCAGACGCTTCTGGCTGCCAAGGCGTCAAGCGTGGAACGTCAAACGTCATAACGCCTCATGGGACGCCCGCAGTGGAGCGCATTTTTGACGTTTGAAGCATGACGTTTGACACTTCTTTGCAGAAGGCGACATGAGTTTCTATGGCCTTTCCTGCGCATACCTAAGCAGTTACGTTAATTGAAGCATTAGCAAGCACAAACGCCATTTAATCATTAATCATTAATCATCTATCTTTGCCACCACGTATTCCGCCACCGCCGCGGGGATGTTGACGCCCGTGGTGTCGATGCTGTTGCGGAATTCCATGGTGTGGTTGATTTCGTTGACCAGCAGGCCGCGGTGGGGGTCTTCGAAGAGATCGATGGCCAGGACGCCGCCGCCCACCGCCTGCGCGGCCTGCCGACAGATGGCGTCCAGTTCGGGGGTGATGGGACAGTTGCTGGCCCGACCTCCGCGGGCGGTGTTGGTGATCCAGTGGGCGCTGCTGCGGTAGATGGCGGCGATGGTGGCGTCGCCCACCACAAAGGCGCGGATGTCCCGATCCGGTTTGGGCACCAGCTCCTGGATGTAGTAGATGTGATGCTGATAGCCGCCCAGCACCTGACGATGCTCCAGCACCGCTTCCGCTGCGTCGCGGTCGTTGATGCGGGCCAGCAAGCGGCCCCAGGAGCCCACCGTCGGCTTGAGCACCACGGGATACCCCAGCTCTTCCATCGCAGTCAGGGCCGAGGCCCGATCGAAGGCGACGCGGGCCCGGGGCTGGGGGACGTCAGCCTCTTGCAGAGCCGCGGTGGTCAGGATTTTATCGGCGCAGACCGCGGCGGTGGCGTAACGATTGATGGTGGGCAGGCCCGCCTGCTCAGCCAGACGCAGGGCGTAGAGCCCGCGCGATGTGCTGACGCTGCGTTCCACCAGCACATCGGCCTGGATGGGGAAGCGAGCGGCGTCCGGGCCAAAGACCAGGTCGCCATCCCGCACAAGCTGCACCTCGGCCCCCGCGTCCTCCAGCGCCCGCAGCAACAGCTTTTCTTCTACGCGAATGCGAGAAACCAGCAGGGCGACGCGTGTCATTCTCCCCAGTCCTCCTCTTCTTCGGGCGCCAGATCCAGGGCCAGCGGCTGCAGCGAAAGCACTTCCAGTTCCACGCCGCATTCGGCGCAGGTGATGATTTCTCCCTCGATGGGGTCGTCCAGCGTCAATTCAGCGCCGCATTCGGGACAGGTGGTGGTGTAGGTGGTCATGGGTAAAACTCCTTGTGATGGTGAGAAGAGAGAGTTGGGAAATTTGATGGAGATTCTATAGAGATTCATGGAGATTGCATGGGTTTTGAATCTCAACCGAATCTCTATTGAATCTCAACTGAATCTCAATAAAAACAAAAAACCTCCGCCCGCCGAACTGGCGAGGGAGGCTTGGGTCGCAGAATTTTGGATGCGCTCAAGTAGCCTGTCCCGGGCCGTCCGGCAGGATATGACAAGGCTTCTTGGTGCGCTTGAGGAAGGAAGATAGCTGAAACATGAGAGGGAGGGAATTGGAGATTGGGTATTGGGTATTGGGTATTGGGTATTGGGTATTGGGGATTGGGGATTGGAGATTGGAGATTGGAGATTGGAGATTGGAGATTGGGGACTTGAAGTGGCAGGGGAAATATCTAACGCCTGATATCCAATATCCACAAAAAAAGCCCGACCAGGGGGAGGAACCTGGTCGGGCTAAGCACAGAGCGGGAGGTGCGTGCTTCGTTTACCTTCTACCGCGTGCGCATGGCTCTTCCCAGGTTTAGGAAGGGCTTCTTGTTGCGCTTGGCGGACTTGATGAAGGTAAACATGAGGAGGGGGTGTAGGTTGAGGAGGACAACCATGTAAAAGGAGGATACAAAGGCTATTATAACGAAGTTTTTCGATTTGTCAACCCCAATTTTCTTTCGAAACGGCCACGCGCACATTGCCGCCCGCTTTTTGCAGGCGATCTCGGGCCACATCGGGCGAACAATCCAGCAGCGTGCTGACGATCGCGACTTTTACATCATTGCCGCTGCGGGCCAGGGCTGCGGCCGCCTCAGCTTCGCTGATGTCGCAGGCCTGGGCCACGATGCGCCGCGCCCGCTGTTGCAGCTTGGCGTTGTTCTGCTGCACATCCACCATCAAATTGCCATAGGTTTTGCCCAGCCGCACCATGGCCCCGGTGCTGAGCATGTTCAGAATCAGTTTTTGCACGGTGCCAGCCTTGAGACGGGTGGAGCCGGTGATGACTTCGGGACCCACCAGCGGGGCCATCACATGATCCGCCAGATCGGCCAGGGGAGCGGGCAGGTTGCAGATGATGGCAGCGGTCAGGGCTCCCCGCTGGCGGGCCTCTATCAGCGCCCCCTGCACATAGGGCGTGCGCCCGCTGGCTGCGATGCCCACTACGCTATCCAGCGGCCCGACGCCTAGCGCCCGCATGGCCGCGGCCCCATCCTCAGGATTATCCTCCGCCTCCTCCACCGCTTCGGTCAAAGCCCGACGGCCGCCCGCGATCACCCCCACCACCTGCTCGGGCGCGGTGTTGAAGGTGGGGGGACATTCCGACGCATCCAGCACGCCCAGCCGCCCCGATGTGCCCGCACCCACATAGATCAATCGCCCCCCCTGCTTCATGCGG
>JALSPL010000339.1 GCA_026985975.1 Anaerolineae bacterium
GAGATAGAACAGGCCATAGGCTTTGCTCACGGCCAGCGGCCCCTGGCCCGGCTGCCAGTAAATCTCGGCATGCTCCGGCTGGAAAACGAAGGGCCAGAACCAGAGATTCATCACCAGACCGTAAAAAAGCCCCAGCAGCAGGCCCGTCCCGGCCAGGGTGACGATCTCCCATTTGGTCCCGGGCCGGATGTGCGGGATCAGTCCGGCGATGGCGCCCGTCCAGCCGGCGGCGAACATCTGGTAGGGCAGCCACGGGCCCACGCCGCCGGTGAGAAAAGCCGAGGCCAGCAGCGTCACCAGCCCGGCCAGAAAACCGAATTGGGCGCCGAAGGCGTAACCGGCCATGATGGGCAGAAAGAAGACGCCCGAGAACCCGCCCGGGCCGGGAATGAAACGCATGATGGCGCCCACCGCGGCCAGCGCCCCCAGCACCGCCAGGGTCTTGGCGTTGATCTCATCGCTTTGCAGCCCCGCCACGATGGCGGCCAGGGCCATCAGGCTCAGCAGCGTCAGCATGAGCATGGCGTCGCCGCCGTGGGCCGTGGCCGACATGCCCGTCTGCTGCGGCGGTTCGCCAAAAAAGGGCGAGAGAAACGCGGCCGCGCCCAGCAGGCTGGCCAGGATAAGGATGATGTTGGCGTAGGATCGTTTCGGGTGCATGGTCAGTGAGCGGGTTGAGGATAATTGGTGATCACCAGCTCGCGGATGGGGCCGCGCTTGCCGGCTTTGCTGTTGATGTTGCGCTGAGCCGAGACCCGATGCCGGTAAAAATCCCGGTAGAGATCATCGAAAAAGGCGTCGTCCGGGTCCTCGTTGGTGGGATCGCTGTTGCTGAGCATGAGACGAGCCCCGGTTTGATGCAGGCGGGCGAAGAAGCGGGCCAGCCGCCGCTGATCATCGTCATCGAAGCCGAATTGCGAGTAAGCGGTGAAATGGGCGGTCTTGCTCAGGGGGCGGTAGGGGGGATCGAAATAGACGAAGGCCCGGGCGTCTACAAATTCCGCACAGGCTTCAAAATCCCCGCGCCGGATCTCAGCGATTTGCAGCGCCCGCGAGGCCTCTCGCAGATTTTCCGCGTCCAGAATGCGGGGATTTTTGTAGCGTCCGTGGGGCGTATTGAACTCGCCCTTGCTATTGAGCCGGAACAGGCCGTTATAGCAGGTCTTGTTCAGAAACAGGTGCATGGCCGCCCGTTCGATCCAGGCGTCGGAATAGGCGTCGAAGTCGATCTCGGGCCGCTGGCGATTCAACTTTGCCCGCACCTGATAGTAGCAGCCCGGACGCTCCTCTGGCTCCAGGCCCAGATACGCCTGCGCGTAGCGGGCCAGGGCGGCGATGAGCGCCTCCACATCGCTCTGCACCACGCGATAGATGAGGATCAGCTCGGGGTTGGCGTCGTAGAGAAAGGCGCGGGCGATGGCATAGCGCTGGACCGCGTCGAAGAAAACCGCGCCGCCGCCGATGAAGGGCTCGACATAGGTCGTCAGCGCCCCCGCGGCCAGCTCGGGCGGATACAGCGCCCGCAGTTGGGCCAGAAGCTGGGTCTTGCCCCCCGCCCATTTCAAAAAAGGTCGGGCCGCCATCGTCTTTTCAGGCATCAACGCCAACGATTACCAGAGGCACAGCCGGCACGCCCCGCCCATGTCTGATGACATTGTAGAGCTCACCCTCATAATAGCCCACGCCCGAACTCATCTGCTGTTGCAACGATTTCATGGGCAGAATCTCAATCCCCACATCGATATGATCTCCCATGTAAAAGGCCAGATGCTTAACAAACAAGTCATAAGCCACAAAAGCATACTTCCCGAATTGAACCTCGATTGCCACACGCTCTTTTACAAAATCAGTCTGGTTATAACTCCAAATGGGTTCTACGCCCGCCGCTTCCAACTTCTTCTTTTGAATATCAGGCGGTAGTGCCAGTGTCCTTCTGATGAGTTTTGCGTCTGAAGTCACCCAATAGCTTACACGGCTTTCATGCCAATCTTTTGCCGTCAGCAATCTTTTGAATTCACGATTTATATCTCTTGGACTATAAAATAATTTCCCCTTTGTGCGTTTTTCCTTTGACACTTTTGTTTTGCATAATTCCGCGTCAACATTCTCGATGACATTGACAACCTCGTCCCACAAGCAAGGCTGATGCACCTTCAGAAATTCCCAGCCATTCAGATGAGAATAGAATTCAACAATTTTCATTTCTCGTTCTCCTCAAAAGATTTTTTCCATTGGGGACCTTTTTCCAAGAGACGCTCCGTCTGCCATTCTTGGGGAAATTGGGCTATTTTTTCTCTTCCAGTTGGCTGATAAACAGGTTTTCCCAGTGGTCTTATTTTTAGCCGTCCGGCAAAATAATCTGCAATGCGATTTTGGGCAACAGCAACATATTTTTCTTCCTTCTCACTACCCATTGCCCGACGCCCGCGTTTAATTGCTGCAATGATTGTGGACCCGACGCCTGCATAG
>JALSPL010000340.1 GCA_026985975.1 Anaerolineae bacterium
GAAAATCGACGTAGGGGTATAGGTGGGGAGGATGAAGATAGAGGTTGGGGTCGGTGGCGGTGTAATGGTAATCGTGGGCGGCGCTGGCGGCGTGAGGGTAATCGTGGGCGGCGTCGGCGGCGTAAGGGTCATTGTCGGCGGCGGGGACGGCGTGACGGTGACCGTTGGGGGCGTGAGGGTCACCGTGGGCGACGTTGGCGGTGTGATAGTAATCGTCGGCGGTGGGGACCAAGGCGGCGTCGAAGAGGGCGTTGCGGAAGGCGTTTCGGTTGGCGTGTACGCGCCCGTTGGCGTACCGGTCGGCGCGCCCGTATCCGTGGGGGTGACAACGGGCGTTTTTGTCACCGCCTGGGGCATGGGAGTATGCACAGGCGGTTGCGGCGTCGGCTGGCTGTCGGGGTGCGGGGTGACAGGCGGGCCAGGAGAGGCGGAAGGGGAAACAACGATGCCACCCCCGGGAGCGACAGGAAGAGGCGCTTCGGAATTGCTGTTGTCGCCGCTAACCGGCGTTTGTTCTTCATCGACAGGTCTGGTTGCCGTCGGCGTTGGCGTATTCGTAGCCCCCCAACTACCAGGAAGCGTAGGCAGATTGAAGACGCCGGTTGTGATCAACACAGTGCTCAGCAGGATCGCCATGATGCTCACCGCCACAAACGGTAGCACCCACCCCACGACACGAGAAAATCCAGGGAATGGCGCAAATCCTGCTTTTGAAGACTGTTGTTGTGTGGCTACAGTAAGAAAGGCGGAACGCCCCGGGCGCAATCCATGTGGAGGAGGCGGCGTTTCTTCCAAAAAAAGCTGAATTTGTGAGGCTGTCTGCATCAGGGAATGCAGCTCTTCATCAAGCGCGTCAATAGCTATTTTGTTGTCTAGGGCTTGATCGAAAAGGACGTCTCTGTCGCGCTGGGGGGTCATAAATTATATTAAATCGGCTTGCGCCTGGGACAAAAGTTTTCGAAGATTTGCCAGACCGCGGCGTTGTAACGCACGGACGGCTTCTTCGGTTTTTCCCAAAATCTGGGCGACTTGGGGGGCTGTCAGACTTTCGCCAAAGCGGAGGATAATTACATCTTTTTGATCGTCTGTGAGCTGTTGGATGGCATTCCAAACTATCTCCTCTTTCATCTGCTTGCCAACGATAAAAGAAGGATCATTTTCCGGAGGAATGACCATTGTTTCATAGAGGGCCTGGGTTGGACGACGTTGTTGGTAACGGACGTCATCCACAATGGCGTTGTGTGCAATGCGATATAGCCACGATTGAAGCTTATCTCTGGCAAAGTTGTTTTTGTCCAGAGATTCCAGCATCTTGAGAAAGACGGTGGAGGTCAGATCTTCCGCCCGGTGTGGATCGCGTATATGTCGATAGATATAAGCGTATATTTTGGGCGCGTAGGTATCATAAATGGTGGCCAGGGCTGCAGGATCACGTTCACGCGCTCGTTGTAGCAACGATGCCTCGTCAATCATGATGGCGCCATTGTCTGAGATTGCAGCCGTCAGGGTCAGGTGCAACCTTTTTTGGGGGATACAGGGCAGGCCCGCATCTACAAATAAGGACGTTCATCCGTAAGGCTTCCGTATGGGAAAAGTCAGGAAAAGGTAAAAGTGTTCTTTTCCTCATCCTGTCATAGATCGTATTAACATAAATGGTTTTTCTGGCGGCTTGTTTCTGTTTCTCCCGGGAAGGGGCGCCCGGAAACCAATGTGAATTCATCGCTGTCGACGATGTCCCCAACACCGACATCCGGGCCAGATAATCCCCGGGATGTTTTTACCTGAAGCCCCGCATCTCGGCTGGCATAGGCGCGGCGGAGGGCTCAACTGTTGAATGATGCAGCCGTTCTCAAAATAGACTTATGTCATGTCATCCTGAAAGATCGATAGTGACTGAAGCAAGTCCTGAGCAACGTCGAAGGGAATCTCCTCGTTTGCAGACGCGAGATGCTTCGTCAGAATGACACAGGCGAAATTTTCATCGGCGTCGATGCTTGTCAGCCCGCAGTATAACTGCTGCGAATATGCAACAGGCCGAAATTCTTTGTTCAGGCAATTCGTGTTTATTGAATGATGGCTCACTTGAAAAAGGTCGGAATCAGCAACGGCGGTCGGGAAAGCATTGAAGACGGCGGCGTTTCAGCCAATTTCTCTTGGGGGAACCCCGACATTCCTCTTTGCGCCTTGGCGACCCTGCGACTACGATCAGGACATGCTTTTCGTGAGGCAAAGTTTTCAGGCGATCCAATTATGGCTCCCCCGAAAAAAGGTCGCGATCAGCAGCGACGATAGAGAAGACAGCGAAAATGGTGTGGTTTCAGCCTCTTTTCCTTGGCGAAACCATGATATTTCCCTTTGCGCCTTGGCAGCTTTGCGTGAGATCAAGCTTTTTTCAGGCGATCCAATTATATGCGGCGGCATGCTTTCAGCCGCGTTAGAGTGAACGCCGTTGTGCGCCGCAATAACGGCAGAAACGATCATCGGGCCCAAATTCTTTCCCGCATTGCCGACAGAAGCGATCCAGATCTTTGGGGGATGGCTGCATGCTTATCGCACCTGTCTTCTTTTTCTTTTTGCCTTTGGTGCGTGACGGCGCAGGCGCGGCTGGCGCTTCCTCTTCGCGATCACGCGTTAGCCACAAGCCGACAGCGCCGCCCAGAATCAGCAGCACGGCTGCAGCGCCAAGCGCGATAATCCAGGGATTCGTTGCAGATTTAGCGACCGTTTCGGCGCCAGTTGGCTCCTGCGAAGACGCTTCGGTTCCCTGGGGGGCACCGACTGAAGAGGATGATTCTGCAGAGACGGTGAGTTCGCCGCCGGGGTTTGCATAGGTCACCTGTTGCGTGATGGCTTGATCTTTCACCGCCCCTAAAGTGCGCTGAAAGATATGGGCTTGATCCTGGGCGGGGCCCGATTCATCGGCAGTGGGAACGAGTTTGACATCTTCGCTGCCGGGGGGCAAGAGCACTTCGATGGCCGCCTGTTCGGCATTGAAATAGCCGGCGGGAAGTTCAAAGGTGATGTTTCGTTTATCGCCATCCACAGAGAATGGCGTGTAGTATTCGACGCGGAAAAGGGGGTTTTGCGGAACCATCACCAACAAGCGACTGCCGTCATCTGCTTTTTCTTCGCGCCATTCATTTTTCAGCAATCGCCCGCTGCCGTCATCTGTGGCCACGGCATTGAGTTGGGCTTCCGCCGGAAGGGGCAGGCGGATTTCGCTGCCGGGCGTGACCAATTTGCCGTCGATAATCACCAATAATCTGGGATCATCATACTCAGGCCAAAGCTTGATGGTCAGGGCTGAAAGATCGGTTGGGCCCTGGGCGTTGCCTGGAACGATAACAATGGACAATGAAAGGAATACGATCGAAAAAATAGCTAACAGGCGTTGTTTTTTCATAGGGCACAGTATAGCATGATTCAGTGCAACTGCGAAGAAATAAAAAAGGGGATACATTTTCATGCGTCCCCTTTTGGTCGTCAAATGAGCGCTCAGCACTCGCTATAGCCGCAATTGATACACTTTTTACAGCCTTCGATGTTCAGAAGCGTCGCTTGTCCGCACTCCGGGCATAGATCGCCGATCTGATTCAACGGCAACTCCAGTTGTCCCGCCGCCGGTTCATCTTCATCATGAACGGCAGTGTGCAGAACGATATTTTCCCGGAGATATTCATCCAGCACCTGGGCGATGGCGTCGGGCAGGGAGCGCACTCGTTGCGGTCCGAAGCCCAGCGGACGCCCGCCGCCAATGCCCGCCAGTTGATAGATCACCTGTTGCAGGCGCTCGGTGGGGGTGAGGTAGCTGGGCATTCTCAGGATATAGCTTATCAGACGTCCCAGCGCCTCGGAAACAGCCGCGACATCAGAACCGGCCTTGCCCACGTTCATGAAAACCTCGAAGGGCTCCTTCTCGTCGGTCTGATTGATGGTGACATAGGCTGTGCCCAATGGCGTGGCCCGACGATAGGTGAGCCCCATCAGGCGGGGGGGACGCGGACGGCGCTGGGGAGCGCTGATCTCCATAGCGTCCTGCTGGCTATGCGCTGTGAGCCCATTGCCGCCCTTTTTGGCCTCAGCCACGGCTTTGGTTTCCAGCACCACTTCCTGGCGACTGCCGGTGACATACACGGTCAAGCCTTTCAGTCCCAACTTCCATGCCATGCGATAGACTTTTTTCACATCATCCACCGTGGCGTTGGGAGGGAAATTGATGGTTTTCGAAATACTGTTATCAACAAACCGTTGCAACGCGGCCTGCATCAGCACATGTTCTTCAGGCGAAATATCCAGGCTGACCACGAAGGTGTGGCGGATATGCTCGGGCAGCGTCGCCACATTCTGGCAAGAGCCATCATGCTTCACCTGCTCGATAATCTCTTTTCGCACATCCTCATCCACGCCCGCGGCGTCCAGCGCTTTCATAAACTGCGGACTCACATAATCCAGCGCCACATCCCCATCCGCTTCCTTCACATAGCGGGTGTAGGCCAGAGCGAAGACCGGTTCGCAGCCATAGCCCTCGCAGCCGGTGACGGTGCCGATGGTGCCCGTGGGCGCGATGGTGGTCTGGGCGCCGTTGCGAATGCCATGAGTCTTGATGCCTTCCACGATGGCGTCCCAATCCAATTGCGGCCGCCCGAAGTCGAGCGTGTAGGGTTGCAGCGGCTCGGGCGGGGACCATTTCAGATCCTCAGGATCGTAGATCGAGCCCGAGATGGCCGGGAAAGGCCCGCGCTCCTGCGCCAGCTCGATGGAGGTTTTCATCGCCTGATAGCGCACGAATTCCATCACCTGCCCCGCCAGTTCGATAGCTTCGGGGGAGCCATAGCGCACGCCCGTGGCGTACATCACATCGGCCAGTCCCATGATGCCCATGCCGATGCGCCGCACCCGATGCGCCGCCTCTTTGAGCTGCGGCACCGAGGGCACATAGGCGTTGACTTCCACCACGTTATCCAAAAATCGCGTGGTGTTGGTGATGGTCTCCTCCAGCTTCTCCCAGTCGATGCGGCCATCTTCTGTGACATGTTGCGCCAGATTCACGGAACCCAGGCAGCAGTTCTCATACGGACCTAACCATTGCTCACCACAGGGGTTCGTCGCCTCCAGCTTGTAGAGATGCGGCACGGGATTGGTGCGGTTGGCCGCATCCAGAAAGAGCAGCCCCGGTTCGCCGTTGCGATGGGCGTATTGGGCGATCTGATCGAATATCTTGCTGGCGTTAACTGTCTTCCACACCTGGCCCGTGCGAGGATTGATGAGATCGAAATCCTCGCCCTTTTCCGCCGCATCCATAAAGGCGTCGGTGATGCCCACCGAGATGTTGAAATTGGTGAGTTTGCCCTCTTCGGCCTTGGCTGCAATAAATTCTTCGATATCGGGATGCTCGACATTGAGCACCGCCATGTTGGCCCCGCGTCGGGTGCCGCCCTGGGCGATGACGTCGAACGCCCGATCGTACGCCTCCAAAAACCCCACCGGCCCGGTGGCAATCCCGCGCGACGTCATCACCCGATCGCCGCTCGGGCGCAGACGGCTGAAGGAAAAACCATTGCCGCCGCCCGTCTGCTGAATAAGCGCGGCGTTGCGCAGGGTCTGGAAGATGCCGTCGGGGTGCTTGCCCATGTCGTCTTCGATAGGAAGAACGAAACACGCCGCCAGTTGCCCCAACGGCGTGCCGGCGCCGGTAAAGGTGGGGGAGTTTGGGAAAAAACGCAAACTTGTCAGCAGATGATAGAAAATCTCTGTGAATTCCTCGACATCGCCTCCAAAAAGAGCCTCGGCTTTGCCCAGATGATGGGCCACCCGATAAAACATCTGCGCCGGCGTTTCAATGGGTTGTCCATCTTCACCACGACGCAAGTAACGCCGTCGCAACACTTCCAAACTATTGGGACTGAGCTTGATATCCTCATCTCTGACATAGTCAGGATAAACAGTGGCGTTTTCAACCAAATTGACTGCGCACATCTTGATAAACCTCTCTTCAGGCTTGATACGGTGGTGGGGGTGGGGGAAACAGGGAGCGCAAAATCCCGCACACATTCATTGAATGATGCGATCATACACACTTGCGCCCCGATTATTGTTGTGTTTGTCGACCAACCAGCTTATCTATAACATCTCGCACCGAATTCAGATCGGGCAATTCCAAATAAACCGTCGCAAAACGGATATAAGCTACAGGATCGATCTCCTGCAATCGATCCAGCACCATGTTCCCGATGATTGTGCTTTGGATCTCCGCCTGTCCCGAGTTATAAACATATTCTTCAATCTGGTTCACAACGCCTTCCAGCTCATCCATGGCGATGGGGCGCTTGGCGCAGGCCATACGAATGCCATTGAGCAGCTTTGTGCGATCGAACGCCTCGCGTCGGCCGTCCGATTTGATAACATGGATAGCAACGCTGACTTGTTCGTAGGTCGTGAACCGTTTATTGCAATTGAGGCACAAACGACGCCGACGTATGCCGTCGCCGGAATCCCGGGTGTCAAGCACACGGGAACGGCTGTGGCCGCAAAAGGGACATTTCATAAGTAGGCGGGAAACAAGGAAGACACCGGAGGAATGGCAGCAAATAATGTCAGGAACTAATGATAGCATTCTCGAATCGATGGTGGGCAAGCCCGCGGCATCCCGATTATTTGCTGATCACTACAATCAAAAGCAAATACTAAACACAAGATGTAGCTTTCTCTACATTGAAAAGCACAATATATTGATTTTCAGGATGAAAAGTATATCATTGAAATCCCGTCCATGCAAATCAGTTTTGGTCGGCTTTTCCCCTGTGCAGAATTAAGCCGATCCCCAAAATTGGGAAAGCAAGAGACCCTTTTCTGCTAAAAACATAAAGGAATATCGCTGTGCGGGGCTTTCTTTCTTATGAATCTGAAGTTTGACGACGATGTATGAGTTTTTGTTCAGTCATTTATTATTCTTTTTTTGACCCGAATTTGCAAAAAATAAGGCATGATCCGGGCATCGCTGGTATCCGGACAGCGTTCAAGGGTTTCGTCGTCAGGATATGGCTCTCCTATCCTCTCGATGGAGAAACCGGCATCGATGAGCATGTTGAGCCACTGGCTGAGCGCGTGGGTGTAGCGAGGCACACGAAAAGGGGCCCATTGCGCCCGCACCGCGGCCGGAGCGCTGCTAAAGCTCCACTCATCGATCTGGCCCGCCTGCCGCAGGAAGTATCCGCCCAGCACGAAGGCGATCTCCCGCCCCTGTTCATCCTTCACCTTGCGACGGATGGGCGTATCGGTGCAGGGGTGGGTGATGGAGAATTGCAGAAAGCCGCCCGGTTTCAGAACCCGGTGGGCCTCAGCCAGAACGCGCGCTGTTTCGGGCATATCCATCAGACTCATAAATGCGGTGATAAAATCGAAGGAGGCGGAGGCGAAGGGGAGTTCCAGGCCGCTGCCCTGCACGTAGCGGACGCCCAGGGGAGCGCGCGTCTCCTCGGCCCGGGCGTGATGCAAAAACCGCCCGGCAATATCCAGGCCCGTCATGGCCGCGCCGCGGCGGGCCAGTAGCCGGGTGTTGTGACCCTCGCCGCACCCCAGATCCAGGCCCGTCAGGCCCGCCACATCGGACAGCATGGCCAGAAAAGCGGGCGTGTTCAGACAGTCGCGGTAGATGTCATATCCGGCCCGGGCCATGGCCGTCCAGGCATCAGCATTGTCGTTCCACAGTTTGCCGGTTTGCAGGTGGTTCATGGGGATTCATGGAGATTCGTTGAGATTGATCGAGATTCATAGAGATTCGTTGAGATTCATAGAGATTGAAAGGTTATTAAAGCACGGATGGCTTGGGCTGGCAATGGGTTCGAGCAGGTGCAACGCGAAAAATGACAAAAAAGGAATACTCTGCTAAAATAACATTGAATATCTTCAGTTACACTGCAAAAATTCAATGAACAAACCATGATCAAACGACAACATTATTTGCAACGCCTGGAAACAGCCATCAAGCGCTCGCCCATAGTCTCCATTTTGGGCCCGCGCCAGGTGGGAAAAACAACACTGGCGCGAGAATTTGCCAAAGGGCGAGAAATCACCTTTTTCGATCTCGAATCTGAACCTGATCGTCTGCGATTGACCAATCCAGAACTGGAGCTAAGCGACATAGAGGGCTTGATCGTTATCGACGAAATACAAATGATGCCACAGTTGTTCAGGGTGTTGCGGGTGCTGGTCGATCGATCAGATAGAGCCAGGTATCTGATTCTGGGCAGCGCATCTCCCCACATTATCCGCGGTGTATCCGAGACATTGGCCGGGCGTATCGAATTTATCGAATTAGCCGGATTTGGGCTGGAGGAGGTGGGAATAGAAAACTGGAAAAAATTATGGCTGCGCGGCGGTTTCCCCCGTTCCTATCTATCTGTCACCGATGAAGATAGCGCTGTGTGGCGCAATGCCTTCATCCGGACATTTGTAGAAAGGGATATTCCGCAATTGGGAATCTCGATACCCGCTGCAGCCATGCGCCGGTTTTGGAACCTGGTGGCGCATTATCATGGCCAGTATCTGAACGCCTCGGCTCTGGCGCGCGGGATGGGGGTTTCGGTCAATACGGCCCGGCATTATCTGGATATTTTGACCGGAGCCATGATGGTGCGGCAATTGCCCCCCTGGTTCGCCAATCTCAAAAAACGCCAGGTGCGCTCTCCCAAACTATATCCGCGCGATACAGGCATCTTGCACAGCCTTTTGCATCTTGAGAGCATGGATGCACTGGCGGGACATCCTGCCGTTGGCCCCTCGTGGGAGGGATTCATTGTGGAAGAGACGCTAAAATTGTTATTGCCCCTTGACGCTTATTTTTGGGCCACGCATTCGGGAGCTGAACTGGATCTATTATTCTCACACAATGGAAAAAAGTTCGGCATAGAGATCAAATTCAACGAAGCGCCCAAACTGCGTAAAGCAATGCACATTGCTCTGAACGATCTGGGCCTGTCCCACCTTTGGGTGATCCATCCCGGCCCGCACACCTATCCCATGGATGCAAAAATTTCTGCACTTTCGATCAACGACTTCCTGACTCTGCCCCAACGGGTGAAGGAACTGGTGACGCGGGCGTGAACGCAATACGCGCAACCTACTCCGTATCGCTAGAAAATTGACTCGCATCGGCAACGCTACTCACTTCATCCTGGCATCCGCCTCGCCCCGTCGTCGTCAGCTTCTGGCCGCGCTGGGCATTTCTTTCAGCATCGATGTGGCCGATATCGATGAAAGTCGGGTGGGGGATGAAACGCCCGCGGCCCATGTGCAGCGTCTGGCTGCAGTCAAGGCCCGCGCTGTGGCCGCGCGTCATCCCCGGGCCGTCATCCTGGCCGCCGACACCATCGTGGTGCACCGGGGGCGCATTTTGGGCAAGCCCCGAGATGCGGGCCAGGCCCGAGCCATGCTACAATCGTTGCGCCAGAGTCCGCATCAGGCGCTGACCGCGGTGGCTGTGGCCCGCGCCGACGATTTGCTGGTCGAGCTGGATAGCAGCACAGTGACCATGCGCGATTACAGCGACGCCGAGATCGAGGCCTACATCGCTTCGGGCGATCCCTTCGACAAAGCGGGCGCGTACGCCATCCAACACCCCCGCTTTGCGCCCGTGGCCCGGCTGCAAGGCTGCTACGCGGGCGTGATGGGCCTGCCCCTGGCCCTGACCGCGCGCCTGCTGACCCGCGCGGGCCTCACGCCCGCGCCCGCCTGGCCCCAAAATTGTCACGCCATCACCGGCCGCTGCTGCCAGTTGAAAAGCACACCGAATACCGATCACTGATCACTGGATCGACTGAAAAAAGATTGATCTCACGCAAAGCCACAAAGGCGCAAAGAAAAATACCAGGGTTTCACCAAGAAAGACTGGCTGAACCCCCATCATTTTCGCTGTTTCCTAAACTGTCGTTGCTGATTCCGACCTTTTTTCAGGAGAGCCATCACTGATTACTGACTACTCAATGTCATTAAGTTAGTGGAAGAGTTGATTGGAACTTGAGATTTTGGTGCATCGTTGAAGCACCCATTATCTGATGGAACAGGTATCATGCTGCGAGGATGCACCTTTTTGTTGAGCAAAGA
>JALSPL010000341.1 GCA_026985975.1 Anaerolineae bacterium
TGACTGCGGCCATGGCGCGGATGCCGGATGTTTTGGCGAGGATGCGAAGAATCACGTCAGTGGGCATGGAATCCTCCTGTTTCAGACAGGCGACACGGGCGGCGGGCCGCCGATAGGGATGAAAATGGTGGCATAATGCGTAATGCGTAAGCGTTTGCGTTTTACGCATCACGCTTTACGTCATGCGCCGGCTCGGCCAGCGTTGCCGCCAAAGTCATTTCGCAAGCGACGCCGACGTTTATGGACGACCCAGCGCCCGCCAGAACGCGTCCAGGTTTTCCGCCACCGACGCCCGGTCGTTGAAGATGGCCGAGCCTGCGACGATCACATGGGCCCCCGCGTCCACCACCTCCCGCACATTCTCCGGGTGGATGCCGCCATCCACCTCGATAGCCACATGCCGCAGCCCGCGGGCGTGGAGCAGTCGCCGCAAACGCGCGATCTTTTCCGTGCTGGCGGGGATATAAGCCTGCCCGCCAAAGCCCGGGTTCACCGACATGACCAGCACCTGGTCCACATAAGGCAGGATCTCCTCCAGCATGACCAGCGGGGTGGCGGGGTTCAGGGTCACGCCCGGCTTCGCGCCCAGTTCGCGAATCTGCTGCACGGTGCGATGCAGGTGCGGGCAGGTCTCCACGTGCACGGTGAGGATGTCCGCACCGGCTCGGGCAAACGCAGGCAGCATTTGCTCCGGTTGCTCGATCATGAGGTGCACGTCCAGGGTCAGGTTGAGCTCGTCCGCGAGGGGGCGCAGGGCCCGGACGACCACCGGGCCCATGGTGATATTGGGCACAAAGCGGCCGTCCATGACATCGATGTGGATGTAGGACGCGCCCGCGGCCGCGGCCTCGCGCACCTGCTGGCCCAGCCGGGCGAAATCGGCCGAGAGGATGGAGGGGGCAAGGATGATGGGATGGGGCATGGGATGTCTCAAGAAGGCGATGTCATGAGCGGCGGCGCGCCGATAAGGGTGGAAAATACGGTCGCCAGAGGCAGGTTGCAAGTCGCAGGTGACGCTGCGCAAGATCACCCGGAGCTGAAGCTCCGGGCTACGGAACGACGCCGGGTGAACCCGGCTTTCGGGCGGGCGACCCCGGCCAAAGCCCCGTTGACGGGGCGCACTTTCTAGCCCGCAGGTTCACCTGCGGGTGATCGACTGCTTAGGTATCCTGATGGATGGCGCATACTGGTTTGAAGCAGGCCTCGTTTGATGTCCGTTCGTCAAGCGTCAAACGTCATGACTGGGCATGCGCAGGTTCCACCTCATCTGAAATCTGACGTTTGACGCATGACGTTTGACGAAATCATGCCATCAGCGCTCACTTTCGTTGCGCCGAGATGAACGCAGACGTAAGCAGTTACCTTTCATCGGCGTTTATCCGCGTTTCATCCGCGTCATCCGCGTGCTCCAGAGCTATTTACGGAGCAGCGCCAGGGCGCGGGTGACGACGTTCTCTACGGTGAAGCCATACTTCTCGAAAAGCGTCTTGCCCGGCGCCGAGGCTCCGAAACGGTCGATGCCGATGACGTCGCCCTCCGGGCCCACGTAGCGGGCCCAGCCCAGGGTCGCGCCCGCCTCGATGGCCAGCCTGGGCTTGCCGGGGGGCAGCACCGACGCCCGGTACGCGTCATCCTGCGCGTCGAACAGCTCCCAACTGGGCATGGAGACGACCCTGGCGGTGACGCCCTCCGCCAGCAGCGGGTCCACCGCGTCCAGGGCCAGGGCCACTTCCGAGCCGGTGGCGATGAGCACGATGTCGGGGTCGCCGCTGAGGGGGTCGGCCAGGATGTAGGCCCCGCGGGCGAGCTGGTTGTCCTTGGGCGTGATCTGAGGCAGGCTCTGGCGGGTGAGGATGAGCGCGGTGGGCCCGCGGCGCTCCAGGGCCATCTTCCACGCCTGCGCGGTCTCATTGCCATCGGCCGGACGAATCACCACGAGATTGGGCATGGCCCGCAACGCCATGAGGTGCTCCACGGGCTGGTGGGTGGGGCCGTCCTCGCCCAGGCCGATGCTGTCGTGGGTGAAGACGAAGATCACGGGCAGGTTCATGAGCGCGGTGACCCGCAGCGCGCCGCGCATATAATCGGAGAACACCAGGAAGGTGCCGCCGTAGGGGCGGACGTAATGGGTGGCCAGGCCGTTCATGATCGCGGCCATGCCATGCTCCCGCACGCCATAGTGGATGTAATTGCCGCAGAAGTCCCCGCGCTGAATGTCCTTGGCATCCTTGGGCTTCGTCTTGTTGCTGCTGGTGAGATCCGCGGAGCCGCCCAGCAGCATGGGCAGATGAGGCGCGATCGCATCCAGCACCTTGCCCGAGGCCGCGCGGGTGGCCAGGGGCTTCTCGCCCGTGAAGTCGGGCAGATGCTCCTCCCAGCCCGCGGGCCACGTACCGGCCACGAACCACGCCCATTCCCGGGCCAGTTGCGGATGCGCCTCGCGATACGCG
>JALSPL010000342.1 GCA_026985975.1 Anaerolineae bacterium
ATGCCCTTGATTGGCGGGAGCCCATCGAACAGACCGCCATCCGGGAGCTGGAGGAGGAATTGAACTATCAGGTCAGCTATGAAGCCGGAGATTTCACGTTGGCTTTTCTGGCCGATTTTGCGGGACGCAAGCGCATTTCTCCCTCTTTCGGCGCTCTCACCGCCTACCATTTCACCTTCTTCCAGGCGCTGGGGCTGCCATCCATCCGTCTGGGGGCCAACGACCGTTGGGTTAGCCGGGCGGAACTGCTGGCGGGACAGACCCCAGACGGCCTTCCCGTACGCGGCAACCACATTCTCCCCCTGGAAGAAAAACTGGGGCGGCGGATTGACGAGCTGCCGGGGTCATTTCGTGGAGATTCATAGAGATTTTTTGAGATTCATCGAGATTCATCGAGATTCATCGAGATTCAGTAGAGATTTATCGAGTTTCAGGCCCTCAATCTCGATGAGTCTTTCAATCTCCCAATCTCCCAATCCCAAAAATCTCCTATTCTCAACAACTTTCCTCACAACCTCATTCAAGGAGTTTCTATTATGCAAACCAACATGCGCGGCATGGATATGATCACCACTCAGGAGTGGACGAAAGATCAGATCGACACCATTATGGAAGTGGCGATGGATCTGAAAAAGAAGCGGGCCCTGGGCATTCCCCACGCTTATCTGCGGGATAAAGTCCTGGCGATGATGTTCTTCTTCAGCTCCACCCGCACCCGCGGCTCTTTCGAGGCGGGCATGGCCCAGTTGGGCGGGCATCCCGCCTTCATCGACAGCCGCACCACCCAGATCAAACACGGTGACACCACCAAAGAGATCGGCGACATCTTTGGCCGCTATTTCGACGGCATCGCCATCCGCGAAGTCACCTGGGGCCAGGGCAACAAATACATCCGCGGCGTAGCCGAGGCCAGCCGGGCGCCAGTGCTGAACATGCAGTGCGACATCTACCATCCCCATCAGATTCTGGCCGACCTGATGACCATCATCGAGAAGAAGGGCGACCCCCGCGGCAAGACCATCACCGTAAGCTGGGCCTACGCCTCCAGCTACCTCAAGCCCATCAGCGTGCCCCAGAGTCTGATTTTGCTGGCCACCCGTTTTGGCATGAATGTGCGGCTGGTGCGTCCGCCCGAGTTCAAACTGATGCCCGATATCGTGCAGCAGGCCCGGGACAACGCCCGCAAGCATCATGGCAGCTTCGAGATCATGGAAGACTTCGAGGCGGGTATGGCCGGCAGCGACGTCATCTACGCCAAGAGCTGGGGCCCCCTGCTGGTCACCGCCGACCCCGAGGAAGGCAAGGCCATTACCGACAAATACAAGGATTGGATCACCGACGAGCGCCGCATCGCCATGGCTGCAGAAGATGCTATTTACATGCACCCCCTGCCCGCGGACCGCGACATCGAGGTCACCAGCGCCGTGCTGGATGGCCCGCATTCCGTCGTCTTCGACCAGGCTGAGAACCGTCTCCACGCCCAGAAGGCGGTCATGGCTCTGACCATGAGCTAGCCATTGCCCGGTGACAGTCGCTTCTCTACGGAAGTGGCTGTCACCTCTCTTATTTGATTTCTTATCCCACTCAACCCTTTGAGGTGATTCAATGACCGAGAAACAGAAGACGGCCGTTGTCGCCATTGGCGGCAACTCGCTCATCAAGGATAAAAAGCATAAATCCGTCGAAGATCAATACAAGGCCGCGGGCGAGACCGCAAAGCACATCGCCACCATGGTCAAAGATGGTTGGACCGTCGCCATCGGGCATGGCAATGGCCCGCAGGTGGGCTTCATCCTGCGCCGCTCAGAGCTGGCTGCGCATGAGCTGCACGAGGTGCCGCTGGATGTTTGCGGCGCCGACACTCAGGGCGCCATTGGCTACGCCCTGCAGCAGAATCTCTACAATCATTTCATCGATATGGGCATCGATCGCGATGTGACCACCGTGGTGACCCAGGTCGAGGTGGACGCCAACGATCCCGCCTTTCAGAATCCCACCAAGCCTATCGGCTCCTTCATGGATAAAGATCAGGCCATGAAGCGCAAGGAGCAGGATGGCTGGGATGTGGTGGAGGATGCGGGGCGCGGCTGGCGGCGCGTCGTCGCTTCGCCCAAGCCCAAGCGCATCGTGGAAGAGCACGCTGTCAAACAGCTCATGGGCGCCGGCATGATCGTCATCACCGTAGGCGGCGGCGGCATTCCCGTGGTGGCCGATGAGAAGGGCAAGCTGCACGGCGTGGCCGCGGTTATCGATAAGGATTTCGCCTCCAGCCTGCTGGCCACTCGCCTCAATGTCGATGTCTTCATCATCAGCACCGCAGTGGAGAAGGTCGCGCTCAATTTTGGCAAGCCCGACGAGAAATGGCTGGATCACATGACCCTGGCGGAAGCCAAATCCTATCTTGCCGAAGGCAAGCATTTCGCCAAGGGCAGCATGGCTCCCAA
>JALSPL010000343.1 GCA_026985975.1 Anaerolineae bacterium
TGAGGCGGGAGCGACGGGAATCGAACCCGCGATCTTCGGCTTGACAGGCCGACGTGTTAACCGCTACACTACGCCCCCTTGCCTATTCAATTACGTGGGGCATTCTAGCCCATTTCCCGGCGTTTGTCAAATACGCTAGCATAAATTTCCGCCACAAAAAACTTGCAGCGCCAACCGCTCACTTAACACCTTTCAGGGGATACTGTTTGGGACTTCGTCCAATTTGAATACCAACAACGCCCGCGGAGGGATTGACAGGGGAACGTATTTCTGCTAAACTGTGGCATCGCCACCATCTGATCGAAACCGTTGTAGTACCACCACTACACAAATTATGACAGAAATCGCCATCGGACGAGACGGCAACGGCGTCAACCACTCCGCCAGCTCCCTCGCCCGCATCCGCAGTCGATTGCCAACCTTTGCCACTGCAGAGCAGAAAGTCGCTTTGTGGGTGCTTCAACACGCAGATGATGTGGTGCAAATGTCGATGGCGCAGGTGGCGCGGGAATGCGGGGTCAGCGACACCACAGTGTTACGCTTTTGTCGGGCAGCGGGGTTCCAGGGTTACACCGATATGAAACTTTCCATCGTGCAGGACATGGCCAGCCCCACCCAACTGGTGCACGATGACATCAACGAAGACGACGACGCCATCACCATCGCCCGCAAAGTCTTTCTTTCCAACATTCAGGCCCTGCAAGACACCCTGGAAGTTCTGGACGGACAAGCGCTGGCCCAGGCCGCCGATATGATCGCCGACGCCGAGCAAATTCTGATCATTGGTGTGGGCACCTCGGGCCCCATCGTGCAGGATATGTACCACATGTTCTTCCGCCTGGGCCTGAATGTGCGGGCGCAGACCGATTCCTACCTGCAGTTGATGGAGGCGGCCCTGGTCGGCGAGGGGGATATCGTCGTAGGCATCTCTCAATCGGGCAGCTCCACAGATCCCGTGCTGACCATCGAAGAAGCAAAACGCAACGGCGCCAGAACCATCGTCATCACAGGCAATGCCGAATCGCCCATCACCAAATACGCCGACGTGACCCTGCTGGCCGTCTCGCGCGAAACCCGTGCCGAGGCCATCGCCTCCCGCATCGCCCAGATGACCCTGGTGGACGCCCTGTATGTCATCGTCTCCATGCGGATGCTGCCTGTCACAACAGAAAACGAAGCCAAGATCTGGAGAGCTGTAATCAAAAAGACGTTTTAGTAAAGGAGGTTGGCCACGACAGAAAAACATTTGTCAAACATCACTTGCCTGCGAGACAATTTTCAGAACACCACCCCATCCATTTCTTCTCTCACCCCAAAAGGAGCCCCAAAATGAAGAAGATTTTGACCATTGTCATTCTCATCGTGCTGCTGGCCATGGCCATGAGCGCTTGCTCTCAGGCCAAGCCCGCCACCCAGGCGCCCGCCGAGGAAAAACCGGCGGAACAGGCCCAACCGGCCGCCGACCTGGAAGGCGTGCCCGAGGTTTTCACCAATGGCAAGCAGATCAAGGTTGCCGTCATCCGCAATCTGCCCTCCGACGACCACACCAAACAGTTCCTGGATGGCGCCCGCAGCGAAGGCGAATCCTTCGGATTCAAAGTGGATACATTCATCGCCGATAACGACGACGCCAAGTTCCAGGAATTGGTGGATCAGGCCATCGCCAAAGGCTATGATGGACTCATCATCTCTCACGGCAAGAAGGACTATTCCTACGACATGCTGAAGCCAGCGGTGGACAAAGGCATCAAGGTCGTCACCTTCGACACCGTTATCGAGAAAGATGGGCAAGGCCTGCCCGAGATCACCCGCACCTTCCAGGATGACTTCGCCCTGGCCAAGCTTTCTCTGGGCGTCATCAACGAAGTCGCCGATCCTGCTCGCATCATCAAACTGTGGTGGGGCCCCGGCGTGCCGCCCCTGGACCGTCGCGAGACCATCTACGCTCCCCTGGAGAAAGAAGGCCACCTCATCACCCTGGAAACCATTGGGCCCACCAACTTCCAGGATGTTCAGGGCGACATCGCCGCCAAGGTCAGCGCCGTGCTGCCCAAATATCCCGAAGGCGAAATCGACGCCATCTGGGGCTCCTGGGACGAAATGGCAAAAGGCGCATACACCGCCCTGAAAGACGCCGGTCGCACCGACATCAAACTGATCTCCATCGACATCTCCAACCAGGACATCAACCTGATGCGCGAACCAGGCAGCGTGTGGATCGCCACCGCCGCCGTGGACGCCCGTCTCATCGGCCTGGTGGACATGCGACTGCTGGCCAAGAAATTCGCGGGCGAAGAAACCCCCGACGAATATGACCTGGAAGCCCGCCTGGTGCGCCAGAGCGATCTGAAACCGGACACCAACATGCAGAACCTCAGCGAAGTCGTCGAGGGCTGGGGTCAGTCAGACGCCTTCAATAAACCCTGGATGGACAAGTTACGCGCGGCCAACGCCGGCAAATAAACCGGCCTCAGCATCCTGACATCGACATAGCAGACGTCAGGCGACAGGATGGCCATCTTTGCCCTCGGGCGAGGGTGGCCATCCCCCTGTTCACACACAGGAGGCATGCAAAGGCATGGAAGCCAAACACAGACTGGAAATGAAGCGCATTTCCATTGAATTTCCAGGCGTCAAGGCGCTGGACAACGTGAACTTCAACGTAAAAAGCGGTGAAATCCACGCGTTGGTGGGAGCCAACGGCGCCGGAAAATCGACCTTGATGAAAATCCTGGGGGGCGCTTACGGACATTATGTCGGGGACATCTTTTTTGATGGGACGAAGGTGGATATTCGCAACCCTCACGACGCCAAAGAATTGGGCATCGATGTGGTTTATCAGGAAGTGGACATCGCACTGATCCCGTATCTCTCAGTGGCCGAAAACATCATGCTGGACAAAATGGCCAATGAGATGAAGGGCAAACACTTCATCCGCTGGGGCAATATCCATCGTTCGGCCCGGGAAATATTGAAACAGGTAGGCATCGATCTGGATACCCATACGTTGGTGCAAGACCTGAGCCTGGCCGAGAAACAGATGGTGCTCATCGCCCGGGCGCTGGCCACCAACACCAATTTTTTGGTGCTTGATGAGCCCACAGCGCCCCTGAGCCAGACCGAAACCGAAGAATTGTTCCGTCTGATGCGAGATCTGGCCGAAAATCAGGATGTGGGCGTTGTCTTCATCTCCCACCGCCTGCCCGAAATCTTTGAGGTGTGCGAAACCATCACCATCCTGCGAGATGGCCAGGTGGTGGCCGACGCCACCATCGACGATATGACCCAGCAAAAACTGGTGGAGCTGATGTTGGGGCGTCGTTTCGAAGAAACTTATCCCAAGATTCGCGTGCCTATTGGTGACGTCATCTTTGAAGTGAAGAACCTGATTGAGGAAGCTGGCCGGGTTCGGAATGTGAGCTTTTCGGTGCGCTCTGGCGAGATCGTGGGCATGACAGGCCTGGTTGGCGCAGGCAAGACCGAATTGTGCAAGACGTTATTTGGCGCTTACCCCATCAAATCAGGCGAGGTGCTGCTCCACGGCAAATCCCTGACAATGCGCTCTCCCCACGCCGCAGTCAGCCAGGGCGTGGCGCTGGTGCCCGAAGAACGGCGCAAGGAAGGCATTCTGGTGGATGAACCGGTGTTCATCAACCTCACCCTGCCCAGCCTGGACAAATTCACCAGGGGCCCCGATTTTGTCAACACCAGAGCGGAGCGCACCATCGCCCGGCAGGTTATCGACGAATTGGGCATTGTCACGCCCAGCGCAGATCAAAAAGTCGCCTATCTCTCGGGCGGCAATCAACAAAAAGTGGCGGTGGGCAAATGGCTGATCGCCGATGCTGAAATTTATATTTTCGATGAGCCAACCAAAGGCGTGGATGTGGGGGCCAAACGAGATATCTTCGAACTCATTGGGAAATTGGCCAAACAGGGCAAAGGCATCATCTACGCTTCCAGCGAAATCCCCGAGATCCTGGATATCTCCGACCGCATCTATGTGATGTACGATTACGCCATCGTCAAAGAATTCGAAACGGCTGAAGCCACAGAAGAGGAAATTCTCTTCTATTCCGCCGGAGGTCAATAACTTATGACTGCTGCAACTGAAACAACCAACAAAAAACGTCTCTCTGGCATCATTGATTTTCTCAGCAAATGGGGGACGATTATCACCATTTTTGTCTTGCTGGCCTTTTTCTCCATCGCCATGCCCTCGTTCCGCACCCCGTCCAACATGGTCACCATCATGCGGAGCATTTCCATCGTCACGGTCATCGCCACCGGCATCACCGTCTCGCTGACAGTGGACGGCTTCGACTTGTCCGTGGGCTCGGTGGCCACTTTCACCGTGGCGCTGGTGATGTCATTCTTCGTCTGGTATGGATGGGGAACTCTTCCAGCCATCATCGTTTCGCTGCTCATTGCCCTGATTGTGGCAGTTGTAAACTCGTTCCTCATCGTCAAATTACACATCTTCGACCTGCTGGCCACCCTGGCCACCATGTTCATCTTCGAGGGCGTGGCCATGACTTACACCGGCGGCGGCTCCATCAGCCAGGGGATGCCGCGACTGGACGGCACGCCCACCACCGGCGCCATCCCGGCTGGTTTCCGGCTCGTTGGCCAATCCCCCTACATCATCATCATTATGCTGGTGATTGTGATGCTGGTGCATGTTTTCTTGAGCTACACCAAGCACGGGCGCTATCTCTACATCGTGGGCGGCAATCGCGAAGCGGCCCGGCTTTCCGGCATCCCGGTCAACCGCTATCGCACGCTGGCCTATTTCCTCTCGGCGTTGCTGGCGGGCATGGGCGGCATCATGCTGGCGGCCCGCATTGGCTCGGCGCAGATCAACGCCGGCGCCGGCTATCTGATGCCTGCCGTGGCCGCGGCCTTCATCGGCTTTTCGGTGGCCGGCGTCAAGAAGCCAAACGCCATTGGCACGCTGGTGGGCGCCGTGCTGGTGGGCCTGCTGGAAAATGGCCTGATTATGATGTCGGTGCCTTACTACTCATTGAACATTATCAAGGGACTGGTGCTGGCCATCGCCCTGGCCATCACCTACTATCGCAAGCATGACTGATTACCGCATCCATCAAAACAGGAGCAAGGCATGAACGTTCATGGCAAACACTATCGCACCATTTGGGTAAAAGAGAATAACGATGAGGTGGTTCAGGTCATTGATCAACGCTTTTTGCCCCACAAATTCATCATCGAAGACCTCACCAATGTAGATGAAGCCGCCCGGGCCATCAAAGAGATGCACATTCGCGGCGCCGGCCTGGTGGGCGCCACCGCAGGCTTTGGCATGTATCTGGCCGCGTTGGAGGCGCCCAAGGACTCACAAGAAGCCTTCACCGCCTTCATGGAGGCCGCGGGCGAGAAACTGAAAGCCACCCGTCCCACCGCAGTCAACCTGGAATGGGCAGTGCAGCGCCAGCTCGACGCCATGGCGCAGGCGCCGACCGTGGATGAAAAAGTGGCCGTCGCCTTCCAGACAGCCCAGGATATCGCAGATGAAGATGCGGATTTTTGTCGCCGCATTGGCGAGCACGGCGTCAGCATCATCGAGGAGATCAACAAAAAGAAAAATGGCGACGTGGTGAACATCCTCACCCACTGCAACGCGGGCTGGCTGGCTTTTGTGGATTACGGCACCGCCACAGCGCCCATTTACGAAGCGCACAACCGGGGCGTTCCGGTGCACGTATGGGTGGATGAAACCCGCCCGCGCAATCAGGGCGCCCGGCTCACCGCCTGGGAACTGGGCCAGCACGGCGTGCCCCACACCGTCATCGCCGATAACGTGGGCGGGCATCTCATGCAGCATGGCATGGTGGATATGGTCATCGTGGGCACCGACCGCACCACCTACACCGGCGACGTGGCCAACAAAATCGGCACCTATCTCAAAGCCCTGGCCGCCCATGATAACGACGTTCCTTTTTATGTCGCCTTACCATCCTCCTCCTTCGATTGGACGATTCGAGATGGCGTGCGGGAGATCCCCATCGAAGAGCGGGGCGAAGATGAGGTCAAGTTCATCCAGGGCCTGATGGCGAACGGCGAGCTGGGCAAAGTGCTGCTGACGCCATCCGACAGCCCCGCCACCAATTTCGGTTTCGACGTCACTCCCCGCCAATACGTCAGCGGCCTCATCACCGAGCGAGGCATATGCGAAGCATCGGAGCAAGGCGTGCTGAGCTTATATCCCGAAAAGAAAATTGTCTAACAGTTCATCTCACTGCAAGGAGGCAGGCATGCCCTTCTATCCACTCAACGAAAACAACATCCTGGACTATCTGCAGCAGCGCCCGGCGCTGAAGGACTTTTTCCCTGCTGATGCGCCCGTCGCCATTCGCGAGGTGGGCGACGGCAACCTGAACTTCGTGTACATCATCGAGAATCAGGATGATCCAGAGAATGCCATGGTCATCAAACAGGCCCTGCCCTATCTGCGGGTGCTGGGAGAATCGTGGCCGCTGACTCAGGAACGGGCCCGCTACGAGGCCCAGGCCCTGCAAGAGCACAACAAATACGCGCCGGGCCTGGCTCCTGAGCTCTATGATTTCGATGATGAGATGTCCACCATCGCCATGGAGTATCTGGGCAAGCACGCGATCATGCGCAAGCCCATGGTGGCCCGGGAGAAATTCCCCAGGTTTGCGGAGCATATCTCATCCTTCCTGGCCCGCACCCTCTACTTCACCTCCGATTATTATCTGAGCGGGCCGGAAAAGAAGCTATTGCAGGCCAAATTTGTCAACGAAGAGTTGCGCAAGTTGCAAGAAGATTTCGTCTACACCAATCCCTACAAGGAATCGGAAGAGAACAACTGGAATCCACTGGTGGACGATGAGGTGCAGGCGGTTCGTGCAGATACGGCGCTAAAGCTGGAGATCGCGGCCATGAAGAACAGCTACATGAATCACGCCGAGGCCCTCATCCACGCGGACCTGCACACAGGCTCCATCATGCTCAACCAGGAAGACACCCGGGTCATCGATCCCGAATTCGCATTCTTCGGGCCCATGGGCTACGACATCGGCGCGGTGTTGCAAAATCTGGTGCTGAATTATCTCTCCCATTACGGCCACACGCCCGATCCCGAGGCCCGGGCCGATTATCAGGCCTGGGTGCTGGAAACCATCCGCGAGATTTGGAACCAGTTTGCCGCCAAATTCGATGCGCTATGGGCCGAAAACGCCCGCCCGGACAGCGAACTGATGCCCCTGGGTTATTGGGATTATCCCGACGGCCAGGAGGCCTTTGCCGCGTACCGCCAGCGCACCATCCAGCATATCCTGGAAGAGACCGCGGGCCACGGCGGCGTCAAATTCCTGCGCCGCATGATGGGCGTGGTCAGCGTCTGGGACATCTCCAGCATCGAAGACCCGGCCAAACGGGCGGTGGCGGAACGAGCCGCCATTCACATCGGCAAACGCTGGTTGATGGAACGCAAAGCCATCTCCTCCATCGACGATCTCATCGGCATTGTGCAGGAAGAGACCAAAGACATCGTTGTGTGACGCGTCCGCCATCTTTCTCACTCCCAACAATCATCCCATGGCCCTCACCATCATCGGCCCCAACGATCCGGCGCTGGATGCGCTGGATGCAGCCCTGGCCGCCCGACCTGACCTCGACGCCCGTCTGCACATCATCCCCTGGCCCGACTATCGCGACACGCTGATGACGGGCCTGGCCGCGGACGAAAGCCCCTGGCAAGCCGCATTCATTCCCGGCCACATCTGGCTGCCCGAACTGGCGGAAAAGGGGTTACTGGCTCCCCTGGGACCGATGATGGCGGAGGCCTCGGAATCGGCGCGGGCCCAATACGCCGCCGGGGACGTCATTCCCGCCGTGGCTGCTGAATGCCGCTACGCGGATGCCGATTATCTGCTGCCCCTGTTCAGCGATGGACACATCTTGTTCTATCTCGAAAAATATTTTGATTTCTCAGATCGCGGCCATCCACCTGTCATTTCTACAAGAGAAATCGCTGCATTGGCGTCCAGGGCGCACCGTCCGCCCCATCATTTTGGCCTGGCCCTGAAGGCTGACGTCAGCGAGATCTTCACCGACTGGCTGCCCTATCTGTGGGAAGCGGGCGGCCGCATCTTCGACGACGCCGGGCGGCCCGATATCGCCAATCCCGTCAACATTGCCGCGCTGGAGGCCTACTGTTCGCTACGCGCCCATTGCCCGCCCGAAACCCATCGCTACGGCAACGCCGAAATCGCCGAAGCCATCCGCAACGGCTCCGCAGCTCTGGTCGCCACCTGGGGCGGGCAGGCCGCGCCTATTTTTCTGGATGGCGCTCCTCCTCACCACTATCACGCCGCTGTATTTCCCGCGCCCTGGAATGCAACCTGGGGCGCGGGCATTCCCGCCAACCAGGCCCGCGCCTCCCAACAACAGACCATCGATGCGTTGATGCGAGTTATGGGGCCGGAGACCGACCGGGCCGTCATCCGCACTGCGGGCAGTCCGGTGCGGGAGAGCAGCTACACGCCCGAAGCCCTGGCCCGCTATCCCTGGTTGGCCGCACAACGGGCCATGCTGGCGCGGGCGCGGCCGCTGCCAGCAGATCCGCGGCTGGGGCTCTTTTTGGGCGACTTGTACGAATTTGTACATCGGGCGTTCACGGGCGAGATGACGCCCGCCGCCGCCTTGCAGACGGTGCAGAAACGGGCGCAGGCAGCGCTGGCTGAAATATAATCCGCCACCGGGCGAATGGAACGCAAGGCAGGGGACATATCTGGATCGCCTGAAAAAAACTTTATCTCACGCAAAGACGCCGAGGCGCAAAGAGAAATGTCAAGGTTTCGCCAAGAAAATCTGGCTGAAACCCTGCCATTCTTGCTGTTTTTCCGAACGTCATTGCTGACTCAGGCCTTTTTTCAGGGGAGCCATATCTGGCCAGCGGGGATGAAAATGAATGAGGCGCACCACAGCTAAAAGACATCGGGAAAAAGAAAGACCTCGCCGGATCTCGACGAGGTCTTTCTGTAAACGGGAAGGGGGAAGGGGGAGCGATTAGGAGTGCATGACCCGGCGGCGTCGCCACAAGAAGCCGCCCAGGCCCGCAATGCCCATCAGCAGCAAGCCCATAGCCCAACTGAGAGACGCCGCCGTCGCATGAACGTCGCCCAGGATGACGGCATTGGGGCCTTGCGTGTTGTCGTACTGTTCCTGAGTCAGGAAGCCAAAGTCGACGGTCATGTAGGCGCTGTCGTCATCATATCCCGTCGGGTCGCCGCTGTCGCCAGTGTCGGCTTGTCCATTGACCGTGGCGGCGAAGGGCTGGCTGACCACATAACTTCCCGCGGGCACGCCGTCGTCGCCATCCGCAGCGTCCTGGTCGCCGGTGACATCGGGATTGTGAGCGCCGCCAGCGCTGCTGTAAGCATATCCGGCCGCAGTCACGTCCGAATTGACGACGGCCACGCAGTAGTTGCTGCTTGCATCGCCAGTCACACTGGGGGTGACGCTCAGGAATTGATAGATGCCGCCGCCCGAGGTCGTGGTCGTTGCCACTGGCGAACCGTCATCGCCCTCCGGCTCGCAGACGCCGTCGCCATCCGCATCCCGGTACAACGCCACCGTGATGCCGTCGATGCCGGCTTCGCCGCTATCGTACTGGCTGTTGCCATCGGCGTCGTTCCACACAAAGTTGCCAACGGCCACCTTGGGGCTGGTGAAGCCGAAGTCACGACTCTCGTCCACCTGGTTGTCGGGGAAGTTGTTGGGACCCGCAGAGGGCGCTACATCACCGTTGCCGTCCTCGTTCACAGGCAGCGTCGTTACGTCGGTGATGGTGAAGTCCTCACCGTTCACCGGGCTGCCCACGCCGCCCGTGGCCGCACCGTCCGAATCCTGATTATCGTTGCCGCCGCTATTGGGCGTGACAGCCTGCAGGCCCGATGGCCCCGTGGGTATCTCCGCCCGATAGGTGGCGGGCGTGAGACCGCAGAAATCGTAACGTCCGTTGGCGTCGGTGGTGACAGTGTAAATCTGGTCGTCGTTCTGCGCTGTGGCGTCGCTGGCGCTGGTGT